>JACOUA010000082.1 GCA_016178075.1 Acidobacteriota bacterium | reverse complement strand
GGCGCGTGGGGACGTCCGGTTCCTCGGGAAGGCCGGCAAGGGCCCGCTGCCGAACGATCGCCGGCAGCAGACGAAGATCTTCGGCAGCTACGCCTTTGACCGGTGGGTTCCGGGCCTGAATGCCGGCCTGGGGCTGACCTTCACCACGGGCCGGCCGCTGACGGCGTTTGCGGCGAACCCCGTGTTTACCAACGCGGGAGAGATTCCGGAAGGACCGCGGGGGTCGGGCTTCCGGACGGTTGATGGTTTCAGACGGCGAACGAAGCTGTCGAAGGAGGTGGATCTGCACCTTGATTACCGGCTTCGCCTGCTGGGCGACGCGAAGATCGTCGGCACCATCGACGCGTTCAACATCTTCAACTTCAACACGGTCACCAATTACGACAGCAACTCGGAATCGACGTTCGGCGTGCTCAATCCGGATTTCGGCCAACCAGTCGACCCCTTGACGGGTCTGCCGGCCTTTCAGACACCTCGGCAGATTCGCATCGGCGCGCGCCTCGAATTCTAGCCTGGATTTCCACGGAAAAGGATCTCCTTAACATCTCGCCGAGCGGGGGGTGCTGACTACGAGACGAAGCGGAGCGGCCGGTTGTCCCACCACGGCACGGTGACCGGGGTCTCGAGCAGGTGGGACGCGAGCAGAATCGGCAGGTGCGCGCGTCGAGGCAGCTTCACGATCACCTCGTCGTCGGCAATCGCCACGTCGGCGGGCATGTCGACCAGGTCCCGGAAAATATGGCGAGCCTGCGCGTCGGCATAGCCACGCATCCGCCGCGCGAACAGGCGGTACAACCCGCTGGCGATGACCAGCAAGGCCATGTCGAAGTCGACCTTGAACCCCACGGTGGACGACAAGGCGTCCATGTGGAAGAAGCGCACGGCATCGGAGAGCGCGTTCTCGATGAGCATCCGCTGGGCGTAGCGGGTGATGAGCTTCTTCAGTGGGGTATGGAGTTCGTTGGTCAAGAGGATCGTCGGTTCGTCGTGACCGAGGTCCTGGATGAAGACCTGCCGGAACGTTCCGCCGGCCAGCGGCACGCGTTGCTCGAACACGCGCGGTGTGCGGTACTTCCGCGTGGGTACATCCAGTTCGACCGTGCGCCACGCCGAGCGTGGCAAATTGACGATCTCTTTGAGCAGCGTCGGCGAGCGCCGGCGCAGCGTGATGAACAGAATCGTCTGCTGGTCGAGGCGGACCAGGTTGGCATAAGTGGTCAACTTGGAGTCGAACACGAGGTGCCGGGGATTCTCGCCATGGGTGCGTCGCCAGAAGGTGATGAAGCGAAAGATCTCGTCCGCTTCTTCCCCTTTCCGAATGTCGGCATTGGAGTAGCAGAAGCTCCGCCCGTCGGCATCCTGGGCGAGGAAGACGAGGACGCTGGGCTGCCGCCGACTGCGCATCGACACGTAATGCCGCTCGATCACCGGATGCTCGCCGTAGTACGGGACGGAGTGAAAATCGAGATTGAACGACTGCGCCGGCCACAGCGTCTCGCCGCTGACCTGCGTGTGCCAGGCGGCGAGCAGGTCGTCGAGGCGGGCGGGAACGACTCGGGACGAGTACTCTGACAGGTAACTCTTTTTCGGCGTGGCGTTGAGTCCGGAGAAGAGCGCGAGCCCTTCGTCGGCCGCCAACGCCATCACGTGGCTCTTCCGCTCGAGCGCCCACAATTTCAGCGCCAAGCTGGCGCGCAGCGCATGGCCCGGCGGAATCAGATCCGAGCCGGGCAGCTTGGCGGCGCGCGCCACCGTGTCGAGATCGAGCCGGACCAGATCCGGCAGGAAGAGAAAGAGGCCGCCACACCGTGTGGAGAACGTCCGCGGAGCCAGCGAGAAGGCGCGGACATCGGCCACGGCTTCGCGCGTCGGCCGCACGGCGTGGGGGCGTTCCTCGTCCAGCCGGCGGGGCAGTCGCGCAAAGCCTTCGGCCTTCAAGACCTCGCCGACGGCGGTAGGGCTGAGTCCCAAGTGTCGGTCTTTGAGCACCGCGCTGATGTCGTAGACGGAGTAATTCTGTTTGCGCAACTCGACGATCAGGTCGTGCGCGGCGGTCTTCTTCGGCTGCGTGCGCGGTCCGGGGCGTCGGCTCGCAAAGAACGCGGGGTCGCGATCGCGGCGGAACTGGTGGCAGAAGACCCGAAACGATCCTGGGGTGTAGCCGAAGGCGCGAGCGACGTGGTGCGAAGGCCGGCCCTCCACAAAGTAGGCGCGGAGGGCCTCGTACAGCCGATGGCGGGGGTGCGTCGGCTCGAGGAAGAAGCACCGGCATGCCGTTAAGTCGTTTGGTGACCCTACTGGCACACAAGCACTTTATTACATACCACGCCTCGTGGTCAAGCAGCAATCGACCCCTACGGCTTGCACAAGCAGAAATCAGGCTCAACTAGAGTATCAGGCGCCATCAGCCCACTGCGACCCGAGCCAGAATCATGAGGTCAGAACCACACAACACGACGTGTATATCATAAATACAGCGTACCATTTATTTAACGCAAAGCCGAACCTGCTGATACGGCTCGTCCTGCTGAGCCCATGAACCGGACGTCAGAGGACGGCAACAGCGACGGCGAGCGCACAGCTGTTAAGCGAACCCTTTTCCGTGGAAACTGAGGCTAGCAGCGCGACGGAGTCAGTATTCGCGACGACCTCAGTGAGTTGGTAAAGCGCCGTCCGGGCACGCGCTGCTGCT
>JACOUA010000431.1 GCA_016178075.1 Acidobacteriota bacterium | reverse complement strand
TTTGGCGCTACAATAAGCGACAGCATGGCGAGTGAGCTGCGCGCCGTCGCCGACGAGCTTGGAGGCGAAGCTGTCCTTGGACGCCGCTTGGAGCGGGATAGCGATCTTCAGGCGGCAATTCGCGAAGGGTTCCCGCAGAAGGTCATCGAGGAGCTCATGGAAGCCGCCGATCTCAGTATCAAGGAGCTGGCAGCGTGCCTCGACTTGTCTCCCCGAAGCCTCCAGCGCCGGCGCCGTGAGGGGCGGCTGGCCCGGTATGAGTCGGATCGCATCTACCGGCTGGCCCGAATCGTTGCGCTCGCGAAGTCATCACTCGGTGGTCGCGACGCCGCCACCCGGTGGCTCAAGCGCCCGAACCGCGCGCTCGGCGGCAAGGCGCCGCTCGCCGTCATCGACACTGAGGTCGGAGCGCGGGCCGTCGAGAACGTCCTGGGTCGCATCGCCTTCGGCGGCGTGAGTTGACCCGGGTCTATCGAATCCTCCGAAAACGCTACGCGAAGGCTCCGTTTAACGGTGAAGGCGCCTACCGCTACGGGGGCCGCTGGTCCAGTCCAGGCGTTCGTCTCGCGTACGCGTCGGAGCGTCTCTCGTTGGCCATGATCGAGTACTTCGTTCATCTCGATCGGGACGATCCTCCGCCGGATCTCGTCGCAGCCGCCGCAGACGTGCCGGATGATGTTTCACGCGTCCACGTTGTTCCAGGGAAGCTGCCGGCGACCTGGCGTCGGACACCTGCTCCGGCGGAGCTTGCCGCGATTGGCGATAGCTTCGCCCGTAGACGGCGGGATGCGATCCTCGTCGTGCCTTCCGCGCTCGCGCCCGACGAGTCCAACTGGCTGCTAAATCCGGACCATCCGGATTTCAGACGGATACGGGTTCATCCTCTGGAGCCCTTCGCGTACGACGCGAGGTTTTTCGCGTAAGGGGGATTCGCCGATAACCCCGACATCGGAAACTATCAATGCACACCGCACCACGCCTGCTGGATGTCGTCGCTCTCCTCTTCGATGTGCCCGCTCATGGCCTCTTGCAGGGTCAAGTTGGCACCGTCGTGGAACTCCTGGATGGTGCTTAGGGCGAATTCTCAGACGACGAAGGCAAAGCCTACGCGGAGCTCGCGCTAGCGCCAGACCAGCTGCTGATCCTGCATCATCGACCGATGGGATGGAATCATCTCTGAAGCAAGTCGTGGCAAGCACCTACGATCGCATCACGCAGAGCCCGGACGTGCTCGCGGGGCGAGTGACCATTCGTGGCCTTCGCATTTCGATGGCTCACGTCGTCAACCTCGTTGCCAACTGGATGACACCAGCGCAAATCGTGGAGCAATTACCCGACCTCGAAGAGGAAGATGTCCGCTAGTCTAGAAAGTGTGTCGCACCGAGCCTCGTTGCGCCAGTTGGCCACAGTGTGGCCCAGCGGATCATACGTCGCTTCGGATCAGATATCGCTTCCACGGAACAGCCTGCCGGCTCGCGTTGACTACTATCCACCGACCGGACGTCCTGCAGACGGCGGCGAGGTTCTTGCGCGGTACGTACCCAATTCGTTCGATGCCGAAGTACACGCCGATCGCAACATCATCCTTCCATCGTTCCTGGCGAAGAATGACAGCCTCACCGCCCACTGGCCACCGTGAGGCTTTGGCAAAACGGACGCCGGCCACCCAGAACTGTGTCGGACGTTGGCCTGAAGGTGACATGTTCCCAGCGACGATGGCGCCAGCCAGCGTCGCAAGGAGAGTGCGTCTATGCATGTACGTCGCTCCCATAGCTGAGCGTGCCAGCCTCGAGATACCCCTCTCGATGCAACTGATCGATGTCGACTACTCCGGAGCGCTTGCGCTCGTCCTTCGGTTCGGCCGATCGCGTTACAGAGGCGGCCCAAAGCCGAACCAGGATCGGTCGGTCGACGCCAGTTACAACCGCCTCGACAGCCTGGAACGCGGGCGTCTTCCTCGACCCCGCAGCGAAGGCATCTTGCAGCACGAAAGCGGCCCAGACCGCCGCCCACGCGCCGCCTGAGGATCTTCCCGCATTACTGAGGATAGCGCACAGGCGGTCGATGACCGGGGCGTTCGAAGGAAGATGTTCTCTGAAGTCGCTCAATTGCCCGTACGCACCCATGGTCTCGGCCAAAGCACCGTCGATTCGCATCTTCCGCAATGCGCCTAGGACCAGCCGCCCAAAGCCGTCGTTCAGATACTGTTCTTGGTTGTCCACGACCCGGCTAATTAGCGCAATCATGAAATCGGCTGGTAGAACGTCCGTGAATACACGTGAGGCGATGTATTCGTTCACATCACCTGCCGGAGTGTACTGCGGCTTCGCGATCGCGTCGAAGTACTCCAGCGCGCTACCGAGTTTCAGTTTCGAGACGTTTACCGCAAACCCGAAGGCTTCCACATCGCGCGCGATCCTGGCGAGTGCCCGCTCGAGCTCGACGCGCGAACGGCCGAAGAGGCGGTAATCGTCGACGAATCGAATGAAGTCGGGGCTGTGTGCTGCGACCAGCCGATCCACTTCGGACAGATACGCATTACCGACAACGAACAAGGAGTCGTTCACGTGCGCCAAGCCGCTCGTGTGACGCGAGAATTGCTCAATGAACCGCATTAGCAGGTCGCGCGCGCGCGAAGCTTCGACTCTCGCCTGAAGGAATCCCACCACTTTCGACGTCGACATGCTGTCGAATGCGCGTTGTAGGTCGAATTGCAGCATGTAGCCGCTTGACTGCAGGCGTGTCGCCGTTGCGTCCTGGAATTGCTGCCAACTCTCGACCTGTTCTCGCGTCAGCGCGACAGACGCGGGAGCGTGGTTCGGAACATAGCTGAAGACGCGCCCACGATCGAGTGCCCGCTCCAAATCGCGCACGACTGCCGCGACCGCCACCTGAAGTGCGATCTGATCGTTAATCGAGGGCACAAGCCATTTGGTTGCGCCGCCAGAGCGCCGCGGGACCGCAACATCGAATACCGGCGCAAGCATCTCGCCACTGAGCAGGGCGTCGATTCGTGCCTCGATGGCGCGTTCACGTCGGTCGAAATCGATCGCCGAAGGCTCCGTCCAGAACGGTAGCGGATTACTGAATGTGACCCCGCTGAGTGTCTGACGTATCGCGAGCGCGACAGGCAGCGGCTCGTGGCTCACGATCGACTCCCAAAGAGGTCTTCAGCTTTCCAACGGATGATTAGAGGGAATCCGACGGCGAGTCCTCCTCGCGTAATCACCTGAAGGGCGGCGACCACGCCAGCGGGCGTGTCAGCGAACAAGAACCTAATCATTGAATCACCGGCGATGACGGCACCGACATATGTCGTGAGAATCAAACCGACCGACCGCGGCGTCGCGCACACGAACCCGAGCGACGTGAAGAGGCAGACTGACAGCAAGAGCAACGTCCATCGAATGTCCCCTCGGTAAACCGTTATGTCGGTCCAATTTCTCATGACCGGGTTCCGTCGCTGCCAGGCTGCGTTGATCGCGCCGACCGCCCGCTCAAGCGCGAAAGTTGGCCAGTTGGAGTAGAGCGACAGATGTATCGCGCGCGGCCTCGGACCGGCGGGAACGCTGTCAAACAGTAGATTGAAGTAGGTCGGGAAGTCGATCGTGTTGTTATCCTCCCAGTTGTAACCAACGCACGGCACGATGAAGTTTGCGGTAGAATGGCGTGCGACGATCACGAAAGCACCTGCCAACGCCTTGCCGATCGATTCGTTGGCGATTCCCGATGGACCATTCTCCAACGTGACCAGAATGATCCGATCCAGCGGAATGTGACGGCGATCCGTTTCGGTGAGGTCGAGTGACAAGTCGAGGGCTTCTCCAGCATTGCGCCGGCTCGCGGCGACGATCCAATCAGTGAACCGATGTCCGAGGGCTGGATCGACACTAACGAGCCGTGCTTCCACAACGCGGGCCAACTGGCCCATCGTCACCTTTCCCGGCTCGTCCTCGCTGACGAAGTGAGAGATGAGCAGCGCCGACGGTTCATTGAGATCGGCGAGAAACGACGACCCAGCGATGTTCTCGATCGCCACGTAGAAGCGGTGCGCGCGGTACGTACCGAGCTCGACCCGTTGATGTGCAAGCAGATCGCTGATGCGCACCTCCGTTGCGGATGTCCGGCTTTCAAAAGCGGCAGGGAACATCCACCAGTCGACATAAAGCCACACTAAGGGGACTAGAGCCACCACGAGCCGCACGCCCATACGGGCACGCTTCACCGTCTTATGGCTCAACCTGTGTCGTCTACTCATGGGTCTCCGCGGCCACGAGCCGCGGCTGCATCTCGACGTCCGACGCCACTCTGCGCGCACGGGTTGGCCGCGAGCCGAACGGGCAGCGCACGGCTGCATCGTTCTTGGAGCCTAGGTAACGATGGTTGTCAGACCCAGTCTCCATTGTTCCGGTGTCGCCCGCTTTACCTGCATGGGCATGTTAGCCCTGGACGCCACGCGGATCAGACGCAGCGCCACTATCGAAAGCGTGGGAAGACACAGAAAATGGTGTTCCTGCACAATTTCAGACCCGCCTCACTCGCGGATTCCGACTGAGCGAGAATGTGATCGGGAGAGCGACCCTCCTCTAGCAGGCCGATGAAAAAGTGACTCGCGACAGCATGTCTATGTCCATGTGCACGTCGTCTTGCTGGACATCTCGGCGGCCGAGCCGCGCAGTTCGGGGCTCACGCCGGCCTCGCCAGCAGTGTGCGCAGGCGGATCAAGTTGTAGGCCGCCGCGGTGAAGGTCACGATCCAATCGACCAGTTCGCCGCCGCGGTGCCGCAGCTTGCGCAACCCGCCGACCGTCTTCATCCAGCCGAAGACCTGCTCGATCAACTTCCGTCGCTGTTGGCTGATCGTGTAGCCGGCATGCCGCGTGGTCCGGCCGTCGATGGCGCTGCCCTTCACCTTCTGCGCAACGTGCGGCGCAATCACGAGCGCGCGCACGCCCGCGACGAAGCTGGGGACGTCAAAGCCCTTGTCGCCCCCGACCGTGCCCGCGTGCGCGGCTTCCGCGAGCAACAGCAACGCGGCCTCGCGTTCGGCGGTCCCGGTGGCGGCCGTCACGCAGACATTGGCCACCAACCCGTGCCGATTATCGAGGAGCACATGACCCGCATTAGGCCAGCTTCGCTTCACGGCCCACGCCTTTGCGCGCGAGCATCGCGTCGGGATCGGTCGTCGACTGATGCGTGTCATTCCGCCGCGCCTCGCCGTGAAAATTGACCGTGGATTCCCCGGATCATCGGGCGGCATCGGCGGGCCGTCGTCCTTGTGGCGGAAACTCTTGAGGCTGGCCCACGCCTCCAACAGCGTGCCGTCCACCGTGAAATGCTCGTCCGACATCAGGTCGGCCGCCTTCGCCTGCGCGACCACGGCATCAAAGAACGCGGCGGCGATATCGCTTTGCAACAGGCGGTCGCGGTTCTTGCGGAAGGTCGTCGGCGACCAGATCGGGTCGTCCATGCCGAGTCCGACAAACCAGCGAAACAGGACGCTGTAGTCGATCTCTTCCATCAGCAGCCGCTCGCTGCGCACCGTATAGAGCGACTGCAGCAGCAGTGCGCGCAGTAACTGCTCCGGAGGAATCGACGGCCGGCCGATGTCCGAGTACATCTTGGTGAACCGGGGCGAGAGCGACGCGAGGACCTCGTCGGTCATGCGTCGGATCGCTCGCAACGGATGGTCGTGCCGCACGCGTTGCTCGGGCGTCCCACTGGTCTGTTCGTCAGGTCCACGAATGCGTCTGCTCCCTTCAGAAGAGTTGGGAGCATAGTAGTACGTCGGGATCGCGATGTCGATCCCTCGCGAGTCACTTTTTCAGCACCCTGCTAGACTACTTTCCGGTGAAGAATGCGTCACGTAAGTCCTTTAGACGCTGGTCGGCGCCCGGCCGGCACGTGACCGATCGCGCGATTTGGCCGTTGTGCGCCGCAGATGGTTGTGCTCGAATCCTACTCGATGTCATCGATTAGGCACTCCGGGAAGCGCGCCGGGCTGCTCCGCGAGCTCGATCGGTTGGGCCGTCGGATCCTGTTTGGGACCGTCTCCGAGACGTACCGGACCTGTGGGCAGCCGGCCTGTGCCTGCCATCACGGCGGGCCGAAGCACGGGCCGCACCTGCTGGTCAGCTACCGCGGCGAGCGTGGGAAGACCACGGGCTACCACGTGCCGCAGACGCTGGCCGACACGGTGCGCGACGGGGTGGCGGCGTGGCAGCGGTTCCAGCAGGTGGCCCGGACGCTCGCCGACCTCAACCGCGAGCATGCCTGGCGGCGCTCCACGACGCGGAGGGCGCGATGACGGAGAGGAGCGACCATGGTCCGACGCCGTCAGCGCGAGCGAAGCGTCTGGGAGGTGGTCCTGCCGGATGCCGACAAATTGTGGCCCGACGCGTTGCGCCGGATGGATCGGCTGATCGATGACGAGGCGCTCGCCGAGGTCGTCGCCAACGCGCTGGAACGGCGCTGGCCGCACAGTCGGCGGCGGGGTCGACCTGGGACGCCCGCCGACGTGGTGCTGCGGATGCTGGTCTTGAAGCATCTCTATCGGTGGAGCTACACCGAGCTGGAGCAGGAAGTTCGCGCGAACCTTGTGTATCGAGCCTTTGCGCGGATCAGCTGCGAGGTGGCGCCCGATGCGAAAACGATTCTGAAGATCGCCCAGGCGCTGGGCCCGGCGGTGATCCAGACGCTGCATCGCCGCGTCGTGGAGCTGGCGGTGCGCGGGGGCGTGGTGAAGGGGCGACGGCTTCGGGTGGACACCACGGTGATCGAGACGAATATCCACTACCCGACCGACAGCTCGTTGCTGACCGACGGCGTCCGCGTCGCCACCCGGACCTTGAAGAAGATAGAGGCGGCCATCGGGCGCGGACGCCGGGCCGTGCGGAATCGGATGCGGAGTGTGACGCGTCGCGGGCTCGAGATCATGTACGCGGCACGGAGCCCGAAGACCCGCGAGGGCTTGGGTCCGCAGCTATCGGCGGTTGCTCGCCACGACGCGCGCGCGGTGCTGCGCGACGCCGACACCATGACCCGACGGGTCCGTCGGCGGCTGCGCGCGGTCGATGATCGAACCCGCCGCCGCATGACAGGTTTGCAGGCGCGCCTGCGCACGATCATTCCACTCATCCGCCGCGTGATCGCCCAGACCGAGCAGCGCGTGCTGCACGGTGATACGCACGTGCCGGACAAGGTGATGAGTCTCTTCGAACCACACACCGAGGGCATTCGCAAAGGCAAGCTGGTGAAGCCCACCGAATTCGGCAAGCTGGTCACGATTCAAGAAGCGGAGCATCAGATCGTCACCGCGTACGCCGTCCACGCCGAACGGCCCGCCGATCAAACCTTGTGGGTGCCCGCGCTCGACGCCCATCAGCAGATCTTTCATCGGGCGCCGCATCTCGCCGCGGCGGACCGAGGCTTTGCCTCCGCGGCGAACGAAAAGGCGGCGACCACCCGTGGCGTGCGACGCATGGTCCTGCCGCGACCCGGGCCAAACACGCCCGCGCGGCGGGCGCACGAACGGCAGCGCTGGTTTCGGCGCGGCCAGCGGTGGCGCGTCGGCTGTGAAGGCCGCGTCAGCGTGTTGAAACGACGACATGGGTTGCACCGCTGTCTCTACCACGGCCTCGCGGGCACCGAGCGCTGGGTCGGGCTCGGGGTGATCGCGAATAACTTGCTCGTCATCGCCGCTCGGCCGGCTCCACCGTAGCGCTCAGCGGCCGATCCGGGCCAGCGAACCGGATCGCCGAGGATCAGGCACCGGAACATCGCGCCAATACACATCAACAGGTCGCGGAATGACTCAACGGCGTTTCGATAACGACTTCTTCACCGGAAAGTAGACTAGACTGCGGTGAAGTCGTGACCATCGAAGCCAGGCATCATCTCGAGACACATCACCGTCCGGGCGCTGTGGCGACTCGGGAGGATACCTATCGTCTATGCCGCGGGTCGGCGGCGACGAGCGGGCTTCCGGCGCAACAGCTCCGCGATGACCAGAAGATTGTTGGCCAGGACCGCGGCGCCGACAAAGAGTTCGAAATGGTCGCGACCCTCGACCAGCGCGCGCTTCATGCCGCGCCCTCGAAACAGCACGGAGATGCGGCCTTCGATGCCAGCGCGGAATCGCTGCCCTCGCTTGAACGCCCGGCTCTTTTCGAGCGATTCCCGTTTGGCGCTTCGCTGGCCTCCGGACTGCGGGATGCAGGTGAGGCCGACGCCAGCCGTCTGGCAACGGTGAATGTTCTCTTCGTTGAAGAACCCGCGATCGGAGCTATACAGACGCGGCACGGCATCAAAGAGGGCTTGGTGGCGGTCGAGGGACGGCTTGACATGGACCTGGTCGGCGGGGTTTCCCCTGAGCACCCGATATTGCGTAATCAACCCGCGCCCGCTCTCGGCCAGAAACACCTTCTGCCCGAACTCCACCGGTCTGAGTACCTTGCCCCGCTTGATCAGATCCGTGTGGGTTTCGAAGATGGAGTAGAGCTTTTCGTCGGTGGGCACCTGTTCGCCGTGAAGGACCCGCCGGCTCGCCTGACTGACGACCCTGGTGCCGAGCTCGCAGTGGCGCGCGATCTCCCCGCGAAGCGCGTCGACCGCGACCTGCGTGATGAGGTCGCACCCACGCACGCGCACGGTGCGCTGGACGACGGCCCGGGCCTCGGTGACCACCTGCGCGGTCACGCTGATGAGCGCGCGATACTTGCGCACCTGTTGACGGGGTCGCTCCCTCGCCGTCATGCGCTGGATCTCCTGCATCCGACGCCTGGCCGAGCGCGTGCGGTTCGTGAACGCGCCGACCCCGGCGGGGAGCATGGTATCCAGCTTCCGAACGAGCCGCGTCAACACCCGCACCGAATCCCACAGCAGCGTGTTGTCGGTGGGATGGTGAATATCGGTCTCGACCACCGTGGTGTCGACCCGCAGCTTGGTGCCGTCTTCGAGACCGAGACGGACCGCCGCGTGGATGACGGCGTCGTTGACCGCCTGCAGCGTGTCGGGGGTCAGTCGGTTGACGGCCCGGTTGAACGCGTCGTGTTTGGGCACCCGCTGGCTGTAGAAGTCGGTGAAATGCCGCAGCGTGCAGCCATCCGCAATGCGTTCGCGCAGTTCCCGATAATCCCAGTTCTTCACGCGCATCAGGATCAGCGAGCGGAGGACTTGCTGGGCGGTCAAGCCGGTCCGTCCCGTCGCCGGTCTCTTCAGGCCTCGCGTCAGATCGCGCCGCACGCGTTGGACGACCGCGCGATGGTCGTCGAGAAAATCCGCGATAGCCTTCAGGGTGGGCTCGAGGTGGATGCCCTGTCTGATGAACTCAAGATCGGCGAAGCTCACTTGCAGATTCGCCGGTCTCATTTCTCGCTCTCCTGAGCGTGAGTGCGCTGATGCTTCACGGCGTTCGTGTACCGCCGCCCCGCCTCATACAGCAGATCCTGGAGGGCCCGACCGTTCTTGAGCGCGCGCTGGATCTCGCGCTCCAGTTCATCAGGCACATAGATGGCGATGCGGCGCCCTCTGATCCGGCCATACAGCACGTAACTGACATGCTGCTCGCCGCGCGCACAGGCGGCGCAGTGGTCGCGCATGCAGGGGCTCTTTCGAAGACTCAGGGACCCAAGCGCCGCGGGCCACAGGCCGGCAGCCTGCGCCCGGAACCAGCGCTCCACATCGGTCGGCGATTCAATCTTAGGTGGCATGACATGTATATGTGTCACATATCACATATACATGTCAAGGGAAACTGTTAAGCTCTGATTTAGCAATGGCTTGGGCGTTTCGCGACAGAAACTAGACTAGTTGACGGCGTAGAATGTCGTGGTGCATCACTCCGACGCGCTGTTCCACGTCGTCACTCCGCTTGGCGTGACGGTTCGGGTGACGCGAGAATGGTGGGAGATGGTCGCCACCGTGAAGCATCCGGTCATGGCTGGCCGCTTGGATGTCGTGAAGCTGGCCCTGGAAAGCCCCGACGAAGCGCGTCAGAGCCGCACCGACCCAGAGGTGCTACTCTTCTACAAGGCCGAAAGGCCCAAGCGTTGGACGTGTGCCGTCGTCAAGCGTATCGACCACGAATCCTTCCTGGTCACAGCCTATCCGACCGATGCGATCAAGGAAGACGTCCGAGTATAGCCGAAGTGAAAGTGTTCTACGACCGTGACGGCAAGACCCTGACGGTCTGGTTCACGGACCGATCTCAGGAGTACGTCTGTGAAGAGACGGGCGACGAAGTCGTGCTCCTGAAAGACCGTGCCGGACGCGTCATCGGCTTCGAGAAGCTCAACTTCTCTGTCCCCGATTCCGACTCGTTGCGCGTCGTGCTCGAAACGGCACCGGCTGGTGCCTGATCGGCGCACGATCCCTTTGCAAGAATTTGTAAGCCAGAGGACCGCAGACAGCTTCAAACGACCTCGGTCGGCCACGACGAAGAACAGCCGACCCCGATTTTCCGGGGTCGGCCTTGATCGGCGTTCACTGCCTTTGGCTTGAGGGGCTGGCGATCGCAAGATCGTGGGGGTTCGAATTCCCCCTTCCGCACCACTCGACTCGCCGAGCTGCGCTCGGCTCGCTCGTGGCAGGCCCTCCAACTCGGCGAGTCGAGTGGTGCCCTGAGCGAGCGAAGCGAGTCGAAGGGCCTCCTGTCCAACATGCCCGATTGGAGATACACGCCTTGAATCTCGGGTGATGACGATGGCATCGTCGTCGTGTGCCGTGCGTCTACATTCTTCGTTGTGGCGATAACACGTTCTACGTAGGTCACACCAGCGATGTGGATTCGCGCCTGCAATGGCATCGAGCCGGACAGGGCGCTCGCTATACGGCGGAACGACTTCCTGTCGATCTGGTGTACACCGAGGAATGCTCGTCGATTGACGCGGCGGTTCGCCGCGAACGGCAATTGAAGCGTTGGAGCGGCCAAAAGAAGGCAGCTTTGATCTCTCGGCACTTTGGGCAACTGAAACGCCTCAGCAAACGTCGCCGATCGAAGAAGGCAGACGACGGCAATGCAAACTAGACCACGCCTGCTGGATGTCGTCGCTCTCCTGTCGGATGTGCCCGCGCACGGCCTCCTGCGTGGCGAGGTCGGCACCGTCGTGGAGTTGTTGGGCAGCGCATGCGAGGTTGAGTTCCCCAACGACGAAGGAAGGACCTACGCTGAAGCCGCGATCAAGTCCGATCAGCTCCTGGTTCTCCATCACAGGCCGCAACGCCAATCGACTCAGTTCGCTGCTTACCCATCTCGTTCGAAATCAGATCGGCAGGAAGACGATTCGATCGGTCCATTCTTCCGCTTCTGTTGCCGTCCAAATGAGAATCCGGCGACCTCCCGAATTGGAAGATGTTGCGGAACGACGATCAGGTCAGGGCTGCGCTGTGACCGCAGGAAATCGCCAAAATGACGAGGCATGGTCGTCTGGTCGTGGGTGATGAGAATGCGGCCATCGCGCGCGGCGACGGCGAGGACCTCCTGGTCCTTCAGGCCGGCCAGGCCTGCTGTCGTGGCGGTTCTGAAGTCGATGGCGGGCACGCGCTTCACCACGACACGACGATCTGGTTCAGATCCGCGTCGGCCTAAAAGCGAATTGCCATTCAGCGCGTGAGCGGAGTCTGCTTCTTGGCGTCGACCAGCTTCTGGTAGAACATCGGGTCCGCATCACGAGCGGCCTGTCGTGCCGCGGCGAAATCTTGCCGGCGGCTCTCAAGGTAGCGATCGATGTCGTCCCGGTGCGCGAGGTAGCACGTGATGGCGCCGTACACCTGCTCCAGGCTCAGCACAGGAAATGCCTCGTCAGGCTGCCGCCGGAATCGGAGAAACCGTGAGCAGTCCGCTTGCAAGAATCTTCAAGCCAGATGGCCGTGGACGGCTTCAACCGGCTTGGAACAGCTCCGACAACGGACAGCCGGCCGGAATTGTTTTGTTGAGCTTTATGTCGTAAAGTAATCTGCATGACACTGGGGCGACCGACGCGCCGAATACTCAAATCCTTCGCGGTGTTGACAGTACTCGGTGCCCTCGGGATTGGGGCATTGTTGGGGGCGCTTTGGCTGGAGCACAGTACCGCGGTCACACTCCCGACACCCACGGGGTTATTCGCGGTTGGCCGCGAGACTTATGTTTGGACCGACGGGACACCAGACACGCTGGCGCCGGTTCCGGCAACCAGGCGCGAGCTCATGGTCTGGATTTGGTACCCAACGACCGCGGCGCAATCAGCTGCCACCATCGATGACTACTTGTCCGGCCCGTTGCGGGCGGCGGTCGAAGGCGCGCGCCCCGCGCTGATCAGCAGATTTCTGACACGCGATCTGTCGAAGGTCCATGCCGTGCTGAAGAGCCACCTGTTGCGGGGAGTCCTTCGTGTATTTGGCAAGCTCCATCTCGACGGACGTCGCCAGCTTGCCATTACGGCGTACTGTGTGCGCAGCTTTTTCGACGCGTACTTGAAAGGAGCAGGCATTTCGCGACCCCAGATTTCATCTCCGCTTTATCCCGAGATCCAGGTTCTCGAATGAATGGTGCATAGGCGTAGTTCTGGGTGCCAACTTTGGTGCCAAGGAGGTTCTGATGGACGGCGCGCTGCTCAAGCGGCCAAGTGCCCTCATTCCAGTCGCCATGTCGCTCGCAGCACTGGCCACCGTGCTTGGCTACGCGGCGATCTTCGGCACGGCCCGTCAGGCTGACGAGGGAACCGCCGCTCATGTCTGACAGCTGCTCATGGCGGGACAGGTGCCGGTTGTGGCGTTTTTCGCCATCAAGTGGCTCCCTACCGAACCCAGACGGGCGCTGCTGGTTCTTGCCCTTCAAGTCGGCGCGGCAGTCGCCGCGATGTTCCCGGTCTGGTGGTTCCAGTGGTAATCCTCGGCGGCGCTGGAGCTTACGGATGCACGCCGCCGCTTATCGCGCGACGTTAGATCAGACGAGGGACCGGGTTTACCTGCGGCACACGGATCTGCGTTGAAATTACGTGGCGGCGATGCAGCCATCGTCGAATCGCAGCCCGTCGCGGAATCCGCGACCTCGCACGACTCCGGCGGTTGTATGGCAAAGGCTTCTGAGGAAGATGAAAGGCAATGCTCGGATCCGGCTGCGGGACGGCCGGATTCGAGTCGCTGAAATTCATTGGTATGAAGCGCGCGGTATCGGCAAGAAAGAATTCAAACGCAAGCGGTACCTCGACTAGACGCAAAGCCGCCGCGGCGGAGCCCAGGTTCGCGGTCTGCGTTCGCAACGAGGGGTACGAAGCCTCGCTCGAACGCAACAAGATCTACCCCGTCCTACCCGACGACGAGGCTGAGCGGGATGGTGACCTTCGAGTCGTCCACGAAAGTGGGGAGGACTACTTGTTCTCCGCCGATCGCTTCGTCGCCATCGAGGTGCCATCGTGCCCCACTTGCGCATCGCAACAAGCGGTCAGCGCGAAACAGGAGGCTCTCTTAGACGGACCACACGGAAATGCTGGACGTTCCATGTGTCGGCTTCCTGGCGTCGGTGGTTGCAGCGACGTTCGACGGCGATCGGAATCTTGTATCGGCGGCGCTCAGCGACACGCCGGTCCCAAAACACACAGAACCCTTTCGGCGCAAACTCGCCGAGAAGAGTGTCATAGGCGTCCTGGTGCCCGCGCCGAACGATCATTGCCAACTGCTGCGCATTCATGCAGGCGGAGTTAGCCGGGTGTTTGGAGCCCCACTGTCGCGAGCGAGACCCTGGCCGATACCTTCATACTGAGTGCCTCGCGCCCGCTTCACTTCCAAGCACGCGCATCTTCGCGCCCTTTTGGTCAAAGCCAGAAGGCACGCCCGACTCACCCAGGCCGTCCTGGCCACCCGGCTGAACCGGCCGCAGTCGTTTGTCGCCAAGTACGAAGGCGGTGAACGTCGCCTCGACGTCATTGAATTCCTGGAAGTGGCCCGGGCAATTGGATTCAATGCCGGCCGGTTTTTGGCCGACCTCGACCGCTTATCCTAAGCTGGGATATCACGCGAGTCAAACCCGTTCGTCAGCGCTTGTGGCGCCGGACGGTCACAAGAGGCAGGTCGGGTTCGGCCGGGTGGCGTCGCCTCGAGGGCGTCGGCATCCGCCAAACACGGCTTGATTCGGGGCTGAGCGGTCGAGCTGTTCGATCGCGGTTCATTCAGATAGAATACTGGGATCCAGGAGGAGCTCATGCTGGCTAGCGGCTCGCACCGGCGGTGCACAATCCGGCCAGGTTTGGTGACGCTTGGCGCCGTGGCGGCCGTCGTCGCCGTCGGAGGGTCGAGCCTGGCGGCCGATGCCACCAAACAGGTCACGTTCTCCAAGGACGTCGCGCCGATCCTCCAGGCGAAATGCCAGGAGTGCCATCAGCCGAACTCGATTGCGCCGATGTCGCTCATCACCTTCCAGGACGCACGGCCCTGGGCGCGCGCCATCAAGGAACGCGTGGCCGCGCGCCAGATGCCGCCGTGGCACATCGACCGCAGCGTCGGCGTCCAGAAGTTCAAGAACGACATGTCGCTGACCGACGAGCAGGTGGACACGCTCGTCCGCTGGGTCGACGGCGGAGCGCCGCAGGGCGATCCGAAGGATCTGCCGCCGCCCAAGCCGCTCATCACCGATAACGAGTGGCAGGGCGTGAGGGACGGCTTCGGCCGGCCCGACCTGGTCATCAAGTCGTCCGAGTACACGATGCCGCCGGAGCACCAGGATGTGTGGTACCGGCCGATGTCCGACATCCCGATCACCGAACCTCGCTGGGCCAGGATGGTGGAGATTCGTCCGACCAACCTGAAGGGGCGGAGGCTCCTTCACCACGCGATCGCGTATCTGGTGCTGAACAACGATCCGGAGGCGGTCAACACCGGGACCGCGAACGGGCCCGATCGCTTCCGCGATGGCGGCGACCCCGTCAACCGCCGGCCGCAATTGATGGAGTGGGCGATCGGCAAGGGCTACGACCTGTTTCGGCCGGGCACGGGGAAGTTGATCCTGCCGGGCGAGAAAATCTCGTGGGACCAGCACCTCCACGCCGTCGGCGAGGAGATCACCGCCGGGTCTGAAATCGGGATCTGGTTCTATCCGAAGGGTCAAGAGCCGAAGAAGCGCAGCTATCTCATCGGATTCACCGGCTTACGGACGGCCCGAATGCTCGACATCCCGCCGAACTCGCTGGCGCAGACCGAAGGCTTCACGGTGCTAAAGGAGAACGCGCTCATCGAGAATTTCCAGCCCCACTTCCACCTGCGCGGCAAGTCGATGCAGGTGGAGGCGATTCTGCCCGACGGCAGCAATCAGATCCTCAGCTACGTCGGCAACTTCAACTTCAACTGGATGACGAACTACATCTACGACGATGACGCCGCGCCGGCGTTCCCGAAGGGGACCGTCATCCACGTGAGCGCGTGGTACGACAACACGCGGGCGAACAAGAACAACCCCGATCCCGACCAATGGGTGGGCTACGGCGATCGGACGGTCGACGAGATGGCGCACGCCTGGATGAACGTCGTGTATCTGACCGACGACGAGTACCAGGCGCTCCTCGGGCAGCGCAAGGCGAAGATCGCGAAGACGACCAGCAACGAGAAGCCGTGACGAGACTCGGAAGTCTGTGTGCCGCCGGTCTCCTCGCCGGCGGCGTCCTGTTGTCGGGCCAACATATCCCGGAGCCACGGAAGCAGTTCGGCGCGGGCGTCACGGGCTCGTTCGAAGGCTGGTTCTACGACGAGGACGGCAGCCGGAGCTTTCTCGTCGGGTATTTCAATCGCAACACCCAGCAGGAGCTCGACGTCCCCATCGGTCCCGACAACCGGCTCGAGCCCGGCGGGCCCGACATGGGGCAGCCGACGCATTTTCTTCCCGGCCGGCAATGGGGCATGTTCGTCGTGCCGGTGCCGAAGGACTTCAAGCCGCAGGACAAGTACACCTGGACGCTCGCGGCGAACGGTCAGACCACGAGCGTGCCTCTGCGCCTGAATCCTGACTACATCATGAGCCCGTTGGCTGAAATCGCCGTCCACAACACCCCGCCCGTCATCCGGTTCGAGCCGAACGGAAAGACGTTTCAGGGTCCGATCGCCAACCTCACCATCGCCCCGGTCCGGACCGCTTCTGTATCCGCGCCACTCACGCTGCCGCTCTGGGCAACGGACGACATGAAGTACACGAGCGGCACGGGCGCGCCGATGACCACGCCGCGCCCGCCGGTGACCCTCATGTGGTCGAAATACCGAGGGCCCGGCGCCGTCACGTTCGACAAGGCGAGGCCCGAGGTGGAGAAGCTCTCGGAAGGAGAGGGGCCCCTCACGCCTTTCACCGGGCGAGCGACGACGAGCGTCAGGTTCAGGGAGCCGGGCGACTACGTGCTGCACGTCACCGCGTACGATTATTCCGGCGAGGGCGGCGGCTTCGGGTGCTGCTGGACGACGTCGCTCGTCAAAGTCGCGGTCAAGCCCTAGCAGCGAGGGGCTTTACCCTCGTCGGCCAGTTCGCGAGCTTTACGCGGTCGTCTTCGGCCACGACGAACCGGCCGGCGTCGATTGTCGCCTTCATCCTCGGGCCCGTGCCTCAATGGCCGGCGTCGGTGGCCTACGTTCCCACTTTGAACGGCACCGAGGCCATCGT
>JACOUA010000430.1 GCA_016178075.1 Acidobacteriota bacterium | reverse complement strand
ACGCAAGTAAAAACCGTCTGGATCGACCTGAACGCGTGACGCCTGGCCGCCGAGGGTGCCTAGCAGTCCGTGGTGCAAGTCCAGCTGCATTCGGCCGGCGCTGCATCCCACCTGGCTGCGTTGCTCCTCGTTCAAATACTCCCGGTATTCTCGCTCGTCGCGCCTAGCCAGGCGGGCGCATCGCCGCCCTCGGTGCGACGCTGGACTTGCACCACGGACTGCTAGCGAACGTACCCCAGTCCTTTGAGCTGTTCCAACACGTCTGGTGAGACGGCCCGCCGCGGATGGGACGCGTGTGGTTGTCCGTATCGGGCCGCGAATTGGCGGCGGGCGTCTTCCTGATTGGCGAGAAACTGCCGCAGCCGCGCACGAAGCGCGCCGACGCGATCCGCTGACGCCGCCGCGAGGTTCCGCTGCTCGCCCGGATCGGCCTGGAGGTTGTACAGCTCGAGTCGCGGTTCACCGCCGGTTCCACCAGCAGTGACGATCAACTTCCATGGGAAGTCGATGATCGTCGTCGCCTGGACGCGACTGCGATCCTTTACGTCGACATCTTCCGGGTAAACGAAGCTGCTGACGAAGATCGGTTCGCCAGAACCCCGCGCCCTCCCGTCGGTAGGCAGAGTTTTTCCTTGTATCTCCCGCCGATCGACGACAACG
The DNA here is from genome assembly GCA_016178075.1 of Acidobacteriota bacterium. Classification (GTDB taxonomy): domain Bacteria; phylum Acidobacteriota; class Vicinamibacteria; order Vicinamibacterales; family JACQTH01; genus JACQTH01. The sequence continues at coordinate 10,838 of JACOUA010000430.1, read as the reverse complement.
CCGCAAAGGTTCAGGATTGAGGGCAGCAGGTCGACCGACGAGACCGGCTGCTCGACACGCGCCGGCTTCAGCACGTCCGCAAGGTGCATCATCAACGGAACATGCACTTCTTCCTCGTAGACTGACTGCCCGTGACCGGTTCGACCATGTTCTCCGAACGCCTCGCCGTGGTCGGATGTCACGATGAACAAGGTCTGTCGATCCAACCCGAGCGCGATCAGCTGTTCATAGAGACGTCGGAGCTGTCGGTCGTTCGCCTCGATCGCCACGTCGTACGGGTCGCGCGCGCCGGCGCCCGTCGCGGCGAGCGGCCCGTGCGGGTCGAGCGACTGAATGTACAGGAAGAACCGGTCGCCCCGATGCATGCGCAGCCAGGGTAGAATCCTTTCGTTCAAGGTGTCGGACGTGATCTTCCCCTCCGGTGGTTGCGCGAACGCTTCCGGTCCGAATACTTCGTCGAATCCCTGATCGAGGTTCGACAGCGCGGCACTCAGCGGATTCGCTGAAAACTGCGCCGTCAGGTATCCGTGCTCGCGCAGATCACCCTGAAGGGTTCGGGCACCATCCGGGAGTGCGTCGGTGTAGAAGCGGGCGCCGACGGAATGCGTTTGCGGATGGAGCGCCGTCAGAAGGCTCGTCACCGACGGTTTGGTCCACGACGCGGCCGCGTAGGCGTGGCCAAAGACCAGGCTGCCACGGCTCAACTCGTCGAGAAACGGCGACGGCGAGTGTCTGGCGCCGTAGAGTCCGAGGCGATCCGCTCGCAGCGCATCGATCACATACAGAACAACATTGGGCCGGGCATCGTTGTCGGGGGACAGAATCGATGGGTTCGCCCACACGACAGTCGAGGGCGCCTGACGGCCCACGTCGAAGCGAAGACGGGCCGATACGGCGGCGAGCAGCGGTACACGAACCTCCTGCCACGTCGATCCCGTCACAGTTCCATCGAACACGCTCGTTTCGCGTCCCCGGGTCGTGAAACTGATACGGGCTGCGGCGGTGCCGGACCGCTCCAGCGTGCGGAGCCCAATTGACAGCAGGGCGCCTTCGGGCACGTCGGTCGTGAGATCGATCGCTTCACCGGGGCGTGTATAGACTGCGTCGCGAAGCTCGCCGGCCACAGCGACGCGGATGCGTCCGGAGCCCGCCTCGTTCAGCCGATCGCTTCGGCTGTACACCTCGATGGCACTGACGGCTGCTGGGAGCTCGGTTCCCGCCGGCAGGTGAATGAACAGATGCCTCACCGGGGTCAGGGTATCGGCACGGATGTCCTCGCCCCGCACGGCGACGCGCGTGGTCTGCATCAGCGACGGGAAGAGCTCGCGGCGGTTGCGAAGCAAGTCGCCGCGGGAGAATGTCGGGGCGTCGTTCCAAAGCAGGACGACGCGCTCGCGTGATGGTGGAAGGGTGACCACAATCACGTCCACCTCGTCTGCCTCGTCGAGCGCCAGCTCCGGGCTCCTGAACATGACCGCGCCGTCGCCGGTCGCCGTCTTCCACTCCCGCTCCATCTCAGGTGCGGTCCAGTGGTGTCGGGCCCGGCCAGGTACAGGATCCGGTTCGTGGGACACTCGATCGACCAGACGCTCGACGACCCGGAGGGTACGGGGAGGCGAGACGGACCCAAGCCTTCGAAGACCCGCGGTCGCCGCAATGACGACACAGACGGCGACCGTGAGAAACAGAATCCGGCGCACGGGCATCATGGTAGCGGGCCTGACTGCCTGACTGCGAATACTCTGACTATCGAATGATGATCTGTCCCTGCAGGGAGCGGTCCGAGTCCCGGTCGTGGTCGTGAAAGCCGCAGGTGCGCGTCTCGACCAGGTTCCCCGTCTGACGCGACTGGCCCGGCTGGATGAATCCGACCTGGTTGAGCTCCGGGCAATCGGTGTGATCCGGGTGCGGATCGGAATTCATCGTGTGCGCCCGGCTGTCGTTGTTGACGAAGGTGACGCGGCTCCCCGGCGACACGGTGAGCTCCCTCGGGCTCGCTCCGGACGAGGTAATCGTAATGGTCGTGCCGCCGCTGGGCGTCGGGGTCGTCGGCGAGGCTCCGCCGCCGCTTCCGCTGCCTCCCCCGCATCCGATCGCATCCACCAATGCCAACAGGCCCCCGATCGCCCATAGCTTCAGCACGCCGCTGGTTCGCCTAGACCTCACGCTTCAGTGCCTCCCGGGATGTAGACCCGCTGTCCAATCATGTGGTAAAACCCACCGATTTGTCCCAAGAATCGTGGCCCCGCCTCTCTAATAGAACTTCCGCGAGATGTTGAAGCCGATGAACCAGTCGTTGGTGTCGAACCCGCCCCGCGCGATCTGGGCCGGTGACCCCCACGGCCGGTTCGAGAAGTTGATCTGAAACATGTGGCCGCCCACGCGGCGTTCGATGCCGAAGCTCGCCAGCGGATGACCGGGCTTGGCGCCTGGGGGGACAAAGCTCGGCTCAAACGGCGGCGGAGTCACTTGCGTAACGCGGAACTTAGGCCTGAAGCCGGCGACACGCGGCGAGACCTCGCCGACCAGATACACGTGCTCGCTCATCCGGATGCGGGCGCCCAGCCCGACGATCACCGTGTTGTTGTCCTCACCTGTCGAGTCGGGCCTCAGGTTCGTGTTGCCGACGAACATCGGCTCGGCGTACAGCGCGCCACGCGTCCCGATGGTCCGCGACACCACCAGCCCGATCGCTGGTGAGTAGTTTTCGTGGAAGTTCTTCTGCCCTTCAATCGACAGGAACGCCGCAAGTCCGATCGGCAGCGAGCCGCCGTTCGCGTCACGCTGCCGCGCGATCTCCTGGAGCCCGAAGAACTGGATCGTCTTGTCGTTCGATCGGTACACGCCGGCCTGGGTGCCGCGCATGAGCCCGAACCGCAGCTCGAGCGCGATTCGCGAGCCGCTGTCGAAGCCGAACGCGTCGCTGACGAGATCGCTGAAGTCGCCGGCGCCCAGCGGGCGCGAGAAACGATGCGTCACACGGAAAGCGCCCTTGTGATTCGGCAGCCTGAGCGTGGTCGGCAGGTTGACGATCGTGAAGTCGGGCTGTGCGAGGTTGATCCTCTCGTCCTCGTCGATCTCCGCCGGGGCAGCGGCCTGTCCGCCTGACGCCGCCTGGACGACGAGCTCGCCGCCCATCCCTTCGTGCCCCGTCCCGCAGTACTCCGAGCAGGAGAACTTGAACGTGCCGGGCTGCGACGCCACGAACTCCACGGTGACGGGCTGGCCGCCGGTCGGCACGACCTGCTTGACGCTGAAGGCCTCGATGGCGAATCCATGCTTGATGTCGGCGGAATGAATCCGGATCCGCACGGTGTCTCCCTGACTCACCACGATCCGGTTCGGCGTAAAGGTGAAACGTGAGGCGGTCAGGTCGAACTCCTTCACGTCCTTCAACGGGCCGGCGACGGGCGCCTGGGCCGAGACGGACAGTGGGAGGCAGAGCAAGAGTGCGAACAGTCCTGCGATGAACAGACGTGTGCTCAAGAGATCACCTCGGAAGGTTGGATCAGGCAAGCGCGGTGCCGTGCGCGCGGGCGCAAGAAGTCACCGTGTGGGGCACAACCTACCCGGGCGGCTTTACCCGCGGCGTAACGGGTTTCAGCCGGCGTAACTCAGACCGTGCGACGTGCCAGGTGCACGATCCACGCTGGGTTGTCAGGTGAGCGAGGTTCGGTGCTTGTTCAAGTAGTAGCTGAGGGCGCGCTGGCTGATGCCCATGAGCTCCGCCGCGTCTTTCTTCACGCCGCCGGCGCGCTCCAGCGCTGTGCGGACCGTCTCGAGCTCGACCCATTCGATGTTGCGATGGAGGTTCAGCGCCGGCAGGACCGCCGGCGCGGTGGCGGGCGCGGCGCCGAGCACCGACACGACATCGCCGGCGATCATCGCGCCGGTCGACAGCACGACGGCCCGCTCGATCGTGTTCTCGAGCTCGCGGACGTTGCCGGGCCAGTCGTACGAGGAGAGCCGCTTCATCACGTCGTCGGCGATCCCGTCGATCAGCTTCCCGCAGCGCTGCTGGTGCTTGCGCAGAAAGTGCTCGATGAGGACCGGGATATCGTCGCGCCGCTCGCGAAGCGCGGGGATATGGATGGGGATCACGTTCAGCCGGTAGTACAGATCCTGCTGGAACTGGCCCTTCGTGACCATTTCGTTCAGGTCGCGGTTGGTGGCGGCGATGACGCGCACGTCGACGGTCTGGGACCGCTCCGCGCCCAGCGGCTCGAACTCACGCTCCTGCAGGACGCGCAGCAGCTTGGCCTGGAGCGCCGGGCTCATCGTGCCGATCTCGTCCAGGAAGATCGAGCCGCCGTCGGCCAGCGCGAACTTGCCGCGCTTGTTCGACGTCGCGCCGGTGAAGGCGCCGCGCACGTGACCGAAGAGCTCCGATTCGAGAAGCGTTTCGGGAATCGCCGCGCAGTTCACCTTGATCAGCGGCATGTCGCGCTGCGCGCTGCGCGAGTGGATGGCGCGGGCCACCATCTCCTTGCCGGTGCCGGTTTCGCCGGTGATGAGGACCGTGCTCTTCGACTGCGCGACGAGCTCGGCCTTGCGGATGACCTCCTGCATCGCCCGGCTGCGGCCGACGAGCCCGTAGTGGTTGAACTCCTCGTCGCGCTCGCTGAGGAGATAACGGTGCTGGGTCCGCAGCTGCTGATGATCCAGCGCCCGGGCCACGGTGACGAGCAGCTCCTCGACCTCGAACGGCTTCTGGAGGTAATCGAAGAGCACGCGCAGCTTGACGGCCTCGATGGCGCTTTCGATCGTGGCATGCGCCGTCATCATGATGATCTGCGGCCGATCCCCTTCGGGAGCCGCGGCGAGGAGCTCCCGGATGAGATCCAGGCCGCTGAGCTCCGGCATGACGTTGTCGATGACCATGACGTCGAAGCTGCGGTCGCCGAGCAGCCGCTGGGCCATCCGGCCGCTCGACGCTTCCGTCACCTCGTGTCCTTCACCCCGAAGCGCCCGGCCCAGCGTCTTCAGGATCTTCTCTTCATCGTCGACGAGGAGGAGGGAGCCGCGCGTCATGAGCCTCCAGGACCTGTGGCATCCGCGACGGCGGCGACCGCCGGCTCGGGCCGATCGGCGGGATCGAGCGGGAGCTCCACGCGGACCTCGGTGCCGGTGCCGGGCTCGCTCGCGAGGGTGATGCTGCCGCCCATGCCTTCGATGATGTTGCGCGTGATCGCAAGCCCTATGCCGGTACCGGTGCGCTTGGTCGTGAAGTACGGATCGAAGACGTGCGAGAGCTGAGCGGCCTCGATCCCGATGCCGTGATCCCGAATCACGATGGCCACCTGTCCGGGCCCGGCGATCGTGGTGGAGAGGTCGATGTCGGGATCCGTGCCCCCCGACCGGCGCGGGCGGGCCTCCACGGCCTGGCGGGCGTTGGTGAGCAGGTTCGTCAAGGCCGTTCGGAGCCGCTCCGGGTCCGTGACGATCGGGGGAAGATCCGGCGCGAGGTCGACCCTGACCTTGGGGGCGCGCCCCTCATCGGCGCTGCCGATCGCTTCGGCGACCGACCCCCGACAGATGTCGTTCAGATGGGTCGCCGACCATTGATAGACGATCGGCCGCGCGTAGTCGAGGACCTCGTTCACGATGCGATTGAGGCGCCTCGTTTCTTCGTCGATGTCGCCGACCGCCTCCCTGATGTCGTCGGGGCTGGCGTCCGGACGCCGGAGGGTCCGCAGCGACGCCTTCATGATCATGAGCGGGTTGCGGATTTCATGAGCCACGACCGTCGAGAGCCGGCCGAGCGAGGACAGTCGCTCGCGCTCGGCGACCTCGCGCTGGAATCGTGCGATCGAATCCGTGAGCCCGTTGAAGGTCGTGGCAAGCAGCCGCGCGTCCTCATCCATCCACCCTCCGGGCCGGAGCTCGATCTTCCGGGTGAGATCCCCGGTACGCGCCAGCTCCTTCATCGCTGACGTGATCGCCGCCAGGGGTCGCGTCACGGTCCGCGAGACGGCGTAGCTCAGCACCGTGGCCATCAGGACCGCCACGAGCGCCGTGACCGCCAGCATCGTGTGGATCGACCGGACGAACTGGAGGCGCTCGGTGCGGGATCGAAGGATGATGGCGACCGGGAACCCGCTGGCGGGTGTGCCCGCCGGCGCCTCGGCTCTGGCGGGTCCGAACGGTGGAAGCGTGCGCACGAGCGCGACGTAGTCGTGATCGCCCAGCACGATGCGCGGCACCTCGTCGTGCTGGAGGAGGGAGGCCAGCTGCGGCTTGTACGCGGAGGGCAGCGTCGAGGCTTTGATCTCGCCGTCGATGGCGAAGGCGATCTCGCTGTCGGTGATCGACTTGAACTGGCGCGCGAGGTCATCGTCGAGGAGAAAGCCGAGGCTGAGCGTGCCGAGCACCTGCGGCGGCTCGAGCAGCGTCAGCGGGACGGTCACGACCTGCAGGATGCCGTCCGGATGCGGCCAGAACACCTCCGAGCGGGCGCCGGCGAGCGCGTATCGGATCGCGGGCAGCGACGGGATCTCATCGCGCGCGACGCTCGACGATCCAATCGACGAGAGGACACGGCCGGCCCGGTCGGTGACGACGAGCATATCGGCGTGAACGCGATTGCGATAGTCGGCGGCAAGCGGCTCCACCGTCGGCGGATCGTGCGTGTCGACGGCCGCTTTGAGCTTGGGCAGGTCGGCCAGCAGCTCCGCCATCACCTTGAAGCTTTCGGACAGCGTTCGACGGTGTTCGTCGAGCAGTTGGCCGGCTTCGAGCATTCCCCGTTGTAGCTCGACCTCTCCTTCCCGCGTCACCGGATCGTTCACGAGATAGATCGCCACGCCGATCGACAGCACGGCGAGCAGCGCGCTGGCCAGGAAGACCCGGTTGGTGAGCGATGCCAGCAGCCTCATCGGGCGACAAAGTCCTGTTCCACGACGCCCCCGCCGGGCAGGATGACGATCGGCCGCGTCTCGCGGTCGGAGCCTTCGTACCAGGCGGTCACGGCATAGCTGCCCGGCGGGATCTGGTCGATACGATACCGCCCGTCCTCGTCCGTGACGGCGAAGTACCGGTGGGCGAAGACGAGGATGAAGGCGTTCATGTGCGAGTGGATGTCGCAGAAGACGCGGACGATGCCCGGGCTGTCGAAGCGGATGGCTTTGGATCGGCCGGCGGCGTAGCGCCCGAGGTCGAAGCGCCTGGTCTTCGACAGCGAGAAGACGTTGTGAAAGATCTGGTCGCTGTTCGGGAACTCGACCGTGGTGCCGGTGTGGATCGCGAGCACGTGCGGCACGAACGTCTCGTTCCGCTGGTCCATCATCGGGCGCGCCTCGTCGCTCTGCTCGAAGGCCCCGCTCGGCGCGATTTGAAAATAGACGACCGCGATCTGCCGGGGCAGCCGGTCGATCGAGGACCGGCCGGGCTCGCTCGCGCTCGGGCGCGGCGCCAGCGAATAGGCGAGACTCTTGACGTCGACGCGGCCCCGCAGCGTGCCGGAGACGGCCACGCGCGCGGGCGCGTCCTGCGCCATGAGGGTCCCGACGCCCGCCAGCACGGAGGACAGCGCGACGGCGGCGGCGAGACCTGACCTTCGTGCAGACGTCGCGCAGGCCTTGAGACCTGCGGCGAATGAACGCCAGTTCAGACCACGCACGGCATCAGAACCAGAACAGGAGCTGCGACGCTCCGACGTGCAGTCTCCGAACCCTGCCGCCGTCACGCCAGTTGCCCTGATACACCACCTTCCAGATCAGGTTTCGCCGCAGGTAGATGCCGATGCCCGACTCGACTCGCGAGACCGGGGCGTCCCAGGTGGTCAGGTCGGACGATCCCAGGACCTTGCTGAAATGGAGGTGGTCGACACGTCCGGCGAGGAACACGCCGGGCCAGACCTTGTACCGGCCCTCGACGTCGAAGGCGACCGCGCCGAGTGGCGCGTTCAGATACGGGGCCAGGATGGCCGGCAGGCTCCACTGGCTGAAGATCGCCTCCGTGCGAATCAGCCAGTACCCGCTCGAGAATTCCGCGTCGAGCCCGAAGGCCCGCTGCACGTACGCGCCCGCGGCGGCCGGCACGACCGCGAGCTCGGCGGTTGTCGTCGACCCGTAGCTGCCGGACGGGCCGGTGCCGTACGGATCGTCGGGGGGAGCGGCCACGATCACTTGTGTAAGGGCGACGCTGTCGCGGGGGATCGCGCTGACGGCTTGCCGGCTGAGAAACGGGCCCCGCGCGGCCGAAGCCGCCACGGTGACGGCCGGCGACGGCTTGAACGCAAGCCGGGCGGCGATCTGCTTGCCGTCGTTGTCGTCGCTGAGGCGGGGATTCGACAGCGTGCCGGTCGTCAGCGCGGCGACCAGCTCCAGCGGCTGCGAGCCCACCCGAACCTCGAGGCCCGTGTCCCACCGGAGGGCGTTGACGAGCGGCAGTCCGGCCCTGAACTTCGCATCGCCCAGGGCATAGCCGGTCAGCCAGCCGCGCCCCCGCATGCGCAGCAGGTCGTCGGCGCTGATCGGAATCGCATCCGGTCGGATCGAGGTCAGGTACTGATACGCGAGCGGCGCACCGATGAGCGGGTTGTCCGCCGCGTAGTTGCGTCGGGCGAACGCACCGAAGGCCGGCGGAATCCGGCCGACCCGGACATCGAAGGCGCGATCGGGCCACGGCGTGACCTTCAGGTACAGCGCATACGGCCGCAGCCACTCCGCGTTCTCCGTCCGGATGTCGCTCACGAACATCACGCGCGGATGGGGACGGAACGCCGCGGTCAGATCCAGTCGAAGGAGGCGGGTCGTGTCGTGGTTGTAATCAGTGCGATTGAAGTAGGCGCCCGGGTCGCGCGGCGCGATCGAGAGCGTCGCGTCGCCGCCGATGGTCAGCCGGCCGCCCATCAGCGTGATCGGCTCCCCCGACAGCGTCTGGGCCGAGCCGGTGGCGGCGAGAAGCACGAGGATCGCTCCCGCGCCGAACACCGCGAGCCGAATCACCGACCCGCAACTCACCTGGCTCGTCTCCTTCGGACCGAAACGCCCCCGACCACCACAGACCTTACAGAGCACACAGAGAGCAAGGGTTCTCTCCGCTGTCTCTGCGGGCTCCGTGGCAAAACGGGTTGTGCCATAAGCTCTCAAGCTGATAGCTGAGAGCTGAGAGCTGATGGCTCATTATACTTTGCGGATGAACGGCTTCCGGGCGGGTGGGAGGGCGGGTTGGCGCTCGCCCGGTCTCCGTCGCGTCGCCGCCCTGAGCGCGGTGGTCTTTGCGGTAGCCTCCGGACGCCTCGAGGCCGAGACCGATCGCCTGGTCCGCAGCTTCACGCTTCGTCCCGATCAGCCGATCGTTGTGGACGCCACCGTGGCGGAGATCACGATTCAGGGCTGGGATCGCTCGGACGTCACGGTCGAAATCGTTCGGACCGCGCCGAGCCGCGAGCTGCTGGCGCGTCTGCCGATCGTCTTTTCCGATGACGCCAGCCCCGCGCTGCGCGTTGGGGTCGTGCAGCTGGAGGACGGCAAGGATCCGCGTCTGCGGGCGACGCTGACCCTTTCGGTTCCGCGGCGTGCGAGGCTCGAGCGCATCCGGATCTTCGAGGGCCGCCTGAGCCTCAGTCAGCTGAGCGGCGGGATCCATGCCGTCATCAATCGCGGGCCGATTCGGGCGTCGCGGCTGGACGGGTCGATCAGGCTCGAGACGACCATCGGCGCGATCGATCTGAATCATGTCTCGTTGTCGCCCGGCGGCCTGCTGAGGCTCAGAACCTTCAACGGCAGCGTGAGGCTGGCGCTCGACGAGCGGCCGGTCAACGCGCGCATTCTGGCCCTCACGCTGAACGGGCGCATCACGTCGGACATTCCCCTCGAGCGCAAGGATCAGTTCGGTCCGCGGTTCGCTGGTGCCATCCTCGGGACGGGCGAGCCGCTCCTGTCGATCGATGTGGTGACGGGGGATATCAGGATCGATGTCGGGGGACGGTGAAATCGACTTCTGGCATTGAGAATCTGGTAATCTGGAATCTGGTAATTGATTGATTGTTGAATTTGCAAATCCGGGAATCGACAATCGATTGTCAATTAGTCAATCGAGCAGTTCGTCAATCAATGACGAGATTCTCAATTATGAGATTCTCAATGTAGGATTGCACTATTGGCTTACATCATCTGCGAACCCTGCGTGGGAACGAAGGACACCGCGTGCGTCGATGTGTGCCCGGTCGACTGCATTCATCCGCGAAAAGACGAGGCCACCTTCGAAACGGCGGAGATGCTCTATATTCACCCGGATGAGTGCATCGATTGCGGCGCGTGCGTGCCGGCCTGCCCGGTCGAGGCAATCTTCGCCCTGGACGAGGTGCCCGACAAATGGCAGTCCTACATCCCCGTGAATTCGGAGTACTATCAGGGGGAGATAAAAGATCTGTAGGGATCAGGGATCAGGGACCAGGGAATCGGATTGGCTTTTCCGGTCCCTGATCCCTGACCCCCGATCCCGACGCGAGTCACGAAACAGAGGTTCCCGTGGGTCTCATCGAGCACAAATTCGAGGACAACTTCATTACGACCACCGTCGACAAGGTGCTCAACTGGGCGCGATTGTCGTCGCTCTGGCCGATGGGATTCGGCCTGGCGTGCTGCGCGATCGAGATGATGGCGGCCTCGGCCTCCCGCTTCGACATCGCGCGGTTCGGATCCGAAGTGTTTCGCGCCTCCCCGCGCCAGGCCGACCTCCTCATCGTCGCCGGCACCGTCACGAAGAAGATGGCCCCGCAGGTCGTGCGGCTCTACAACCAGATGGCCGAGCCCAAATACGTCATCTCCATGGGTGCTTGCGCCATCTCCGGCGGGCCGTTCAACAAGGGCTACAACGTGCTGAAAGGGATT
>JACOUA010000416.1 GCA_016178075.1 Acidobacteriota bacterium | reverse complement strand
TAGCGCGCGCGACCCCGATGTGTCACCGCAGCAGCGATCGTATCCGGTGGTGATCATGAGAGCGGGAGCTTCTGCCCCCGTGCTGAACTACTCGACGCTCGCCGAGGATCTGGCCAGCCACGGGTACGTCGTCGTGGGCTTTGATGCCCCTTATCGCACGGGACGTGTCGTGTTCCCCGATGGCCGTATCATGGGAAGGACGGAGGAGAACAACCCGGAAGTGTGTGTGGTTCCGGACCGGACCCAAATGGAACACTGTGTGGGCAGGGTGGTGACTGCGTGGACCCGCGACATCGCGTTCGTGCTCGATCGCCTCGCTCGCCTGAACGCCTCGGACTCGTCAGGAAAGTTCACCGGACGGATCGACATGACGCGCGTGGGAGTATTCGGTCACTCGCTCGGTGGGGCCGTGGCCGCGCAGTTCTGCCACGAGGATTCCCGGTGCAAGGCAGGCATCGACATCGATGGCGCTCCGCACGGCAGCGTGATCCGAGATGGGCTCGCGCAGCCGTTCATGTTCCTCCTGAGCGACCACGGCGATGAATCCGACTCGGCGAGCATTCAGATCAAGAGCGACATCCAATCCATCTATGATCGCAGTGCTCCGGACCGGAGGCTGCGCGTGGCGATCCGAGGCGCGTTCCACTTCACGTTCAGTGACGACGGCGCGCTGTTGAAGAGCGGTGTCGTGCGAGGAGTGCTCCGTATCTTGGGAAAGCTCGGTATCGACGCACGTCGCCAGCTTGCGGTTACGACGTACTGCGTACACAGCTTTTTCGACGCCTACCTGAAGAGGGCAAGCGCTTCGCGGCTCAGAATTTCCTCTCCGCTTTTTCCTGAGATTCAAGTTCTCGAATGAAGACTGCCGCCATGCGGGCTGTGTTGTACCTGGGGGTCGTGTATTTGGCCGCCGGCATCCTCTTCGGGACACTCGCGGGTCAGGCCGCGTCCACTCAGATGCGCGTCGCATGGCGCTGGGCCGCCTGGGTCGTCAGCGCCATCGCGTTCGGAGCGCACATCGTTTACGAACAGGTGCGGCTGCGTAGCTCGCCACGGATCACCGCCTTGCACGTATCGTCGGCCGCCGGCCTGGGAGCCTTTGGCCTCGCGGTCGCGGCAAACGTTCATGCGCAGTCTGTCTCACCGGACCAACATTCCCTCATCCTTGTCCTGTCGCTTGCAATATGGCCGGTCATGACGGCGCTGCCGGCGTTTGTCGTCGCGCTACTTTCGGCTACTCTGTTTGCCCGAGCACGGCGGAACGTGTAGCACCGTACGGCCGTGTTGCCTAACGTTGCATGCACCAGACAGGCGAGCTATGGTAGGCGCGCTGCGCGCGCTTTTATATGTTCGCCTGCAGGTGATGCTCCGCGTTAGCCGGACAACGGCGAAGGGAGGAACCCGTGAGATCTTCATCGAACCGGTCTCGGCGATTCTACCCCCTGGGACGCGGATCGGCGATTGGCCTCCTGGCATTGGTTATATCCGCCTGTGACTCGCGTCAATCGTCTGGACAGATCGCAGCTGCAGCGCTGATCGAGCCACCTCCGCCAACGGTAGATTCAGGCGAAATCAAACGCGATTTGGCTCAGGGGCAGACCGTATCGCCTGCACCGAAGGCACTCACCGTTGTCTACGAAGACGGAGAGACCGCCGAAGTGACTGGCTGGACCATTGAGTACAAGTTCGGCGAATCCGATTCGCCCCCAGCAGCCCTGTTCTCCTACACTCAGGTCGACACCACCGATCTGTTAGTGAAGGTCGGCGAGACTAAGCAGCGAGGCATTACCGCAAGCGACGAGCGCAGGATACGGGCTGGGACCATCGTTGCGATTAAGTTCAAGTGGACCAAGGAAGACGTTCGTCGTGCTGCCAACATCACAATTCTTCTGACTGACGGTCAGACGGTCAATATCGTCACCGATGGCAGTGGCCTGACGCCTGCGAAAGGCCTTCTCACTGAGAAGAAGTACTTCTTCGGTGGGGGAGTGTGTCCTTGTATGTGGCTCACGGGAAAGGCGTCTCTGAATGGAAAGGTCGGCGACTTTAGAAGGCTCTTGAGCAATCTAGGGCGATACGGAGACGAGGGAGGGAGCGGCGCTGAAATCGTCGAAATCAGGTTTCAGAAGTAACGGCAACGCCTTCTCCCGATTGGAACGGACACCTGGACAGGAACTGGACGGCCGGCTAACACCGCGCTGCACCCGACGGCCGCCGAACTGACGCGCCCCGGCCGCGGGTGAGCGCGAGACGTTAGACGGAGCAGAAAAAAACCAATCTGGTTGGTTCCGGGTTGTTGCGGCATCGCGGCCCAGGCGAGGCATCGGATGTGCTCGCGGCATTTCTGGCTGGTGAATTTCGTGAGCTCCATCGGGCACCTGGCTAATTTGCGGCGCGTCGTCGTGTCATGCGAGCGTCGGCGCCCATTCGAACAGCGGCACCCGTCGGCTGTCGAGCATTTCAACGGCCGTGCTGGGTTTCAGCGTCTCGGTGGTCGCCAGCGCCAAGCATCAATCGGCTCGTCGTCACAGCGTGCCGCTCTGCGGGTCTATCGCAGACCTGGGTTCTTGCGAACATTGCGTCAGTGAGGTGCTCCTTCGACGGCCCGTCTAATCTGACGCTTCTCCTCCAGGCGCATTTGCGGCTCGATGGTGAAGATCCGGCCCGGTTCGAGCGTCGCGGCCTGCAGACCGCCGACATCGTGGACCTCGAGGCCGACGTTGTGGCCGAGACTTCCCGCACGACTGTTCCGATACCGGTCGACGAACCTGACGGCCGCCCCTTTGATCGCCTCGTCCGTGAACCTGTAGGACGCCATGATCGCGTCCATCTTCTTCACGGCCTCCCCGATGACGTCTCTCACCGTGACGTGGACGTTAATGGAGGTCATGAGCGCCTGGTAGAGCTTCAGATAGATCCCGTAGAACTCGCGTTGGCGCGGCGTGAACGTTCCGTTGGCCGGGAACACTCGGGTCACGTCGGACTGGTAGTACTTGTAGTCGGGCGCGTAGTCGAACTGGACGAGGTCGCCGTCGGCCAACCGCGCGGTGTTTCGATGGTAGTGGGTGTAGTACGTGTTGGTCCCCGTGGCAATCAGCGCGAAGTATGAAGCGCCGAGCGCGCCGTGCTTCTTGAACACGAACTCGGCGTCGGCCTGCAGCTCGTACTCGTACATCCCCGGCCGCGCGTCGCGCATCGCCTCCATGAGGCCAAGGCCCGCGATGCGCGTGGCCTCGCGAATCAGGGCAATCTCGCGGGGGCTCTTCACGGCCCGGAGCGCGTTGACGATCGGATCCAGGTTCCTGATCTCCGACTGCGGCGCGGCCGCTTTGAGCTTCGTGACGAAGGTGGCCTCACGTGAGTCGCGGCCGTCCCACGGATCCTGCTTGTTGGCCGCCCACAGTCGGCTCGGATCTCCGAACGACTGACTGCCCAGCACCTCGGCGCCAAACGGCGTGAAGATCGTGCGGCGCTCGCTCGCCAGCGCCGCGACGGCCTGCGTGAAGTCCGTGCGCGGCAGCGTCTCATCGACGCCCGAGCTCTTCAACGCCTCAGGCCCAGGCGAGAGGGCCGGCCCCACCATGCTCCGCTCGCGCTGCTCGTTGCGGGGCTGCAGAAACAGCGTCGTCTTTTTCGTGCGGCCGTCGATGATGACGCTGGCGCGCGGCTCGACGACCCCCACGAGATAGAAGAACTGGCTGTTCTGGCGGAACGGCATTTCGCCGGGCGGCTCGGTGGCGCCCAGCACGATGGCGGCCGCGTCCCCGATGTGGGCCATCACGTTCGCGCGGCGCGCGGCGAATTCCTCGGGCGGAAAGATCTCCGACCCGCGAAACACCGGCTGCGCCGCGGGGAACGCCGCTAACAGCCCAACCGCCGCGAGGACACCAATGACACATCGCATGGCCCGTGACCTCACTGACAGCCCGGAAACCTGAACGCACCGACCTTCGTCGAGTAGCTCGTCGCGTCCTTCTTGATGTAGTCGCCGACGTACCAGATCGTGCAGTCGTCGCTCGGATCGATCGCGGTCTGGGTGTAGTCCTCCCAGCGCATCGCGGTCTGGACGGCCTCCCCCTCGACGAGCACGGTCTCGCGCATCGTCAGCTGGCCGAGCGGATCGTTGGCCAGCCGTCCGGCGAAGCGCTGGCCGACCAAGTGCGGGGAGCCGCCGAACGAGTAGCCGATCCCGATGTGGCCGTTCTTGTCGATCGCCGGGCTCCCCATCCACCGGTAGAAGCCCCCCGGCGCGTACGTGCCCTGTTGACGCAACGCGATCTTCCGGTTCTGGTCGACCCGGAACTCATACCACCGTACGCCGCCGCCGCCCGCCGTCGTGTTGACCGAGTGCACGGCGACGATCGACTCCCGGCCGCGAACGTTCCGATAGACCAGGCGCGCCATGATCTTGTCCCCCTGCGCGTCGAGCCGCCGGTCGGTGTCAGGCTGCGGCACGCAGGTGGTGAGCTGCCCGTCACACAAATAATGGTACGGCGCCACGTCGATCTTCTCCGGACCCGTCACCCTCGTCCGGGCGGGGTTCTTCCAATCGACATGGAACTGCCAAACCTCGATGACGTGGTCTTCGAGAATCTTGTCCAGTTGTGTGCCGCCGGCAGCCATCATGATGTTCGGGGCGCCGGACGGCGGCGGCGTCTTGCCGTCCATGTCGGCGTTGTTCAGAAAATTCACGTTTTCGATGACCACGCACTGCTCGGTCGCTGGCTCGCCTCGGAGCATCTTCGCACGATCGGCGACGCAGGCGTGCTTCTGCGTGGCGATCGTCTCCGAGATCCGGTTGTCGCCGGTGCTCGTGGGGTTGTAGTACCCGTCGGGCCAGATCGCCGGGCGCGGGTAGTCCGGAAACAGCGGTCGTAGGAACTCGTAGCTAAGCTAGATCGTCGTCAGTTCGTAATAATCGGGGACGGCCGCGCCGAGGTCCACGGGCTCGCCAAGATCGGCTAATGCCGCAAGCCAGAATCTCGGTAACGGAAGCGGAACCGTGCGAGCGATCTGCTTGATGCGGGCCCGCAGCGTCGCATCCGTCCGTGCGAGACGATAGATCGCACGCCACGCCGCGATTCCGCCGCGATCCAGGATCTGAGCGAGCTGCTCGTCGCTCTCGAGCGTGAACGCTGTTCGATTCC
>JACOUA010000415.1 GCA_016178075.1 Acidobacteriota bacterium | reverse complement strand
GCGGGTGGCCGCGAACGGGCGCCCGACCGGGCGCGCAAGGGCACACCCGTGACACGTGTTTTTGCCCGAGCACCCGGTTGGGCTGTTCGCGGACAGGACCCGCCTTCGGGCCCTTTACGTTTCATGAGGACGCTCCACTAGTTCACCGGCCGGTACGCCGTCGCCAGCAAGATCAAGATCCGGAGCGTGAGCGACGGCAGGCGCGTGGGGATGGAGCCCCACGCCCAACAAGTTTTGCCCGGGTGACGCAAGCAAGATCCGGAGCGTGAGCGACGGCGGCGCGTGGGGGTGGGGCCCCACGCGGATCAAGAAAAGGGGAGCATTCGATGATTCGACGACAGATCGGGCGGGTGCTGGGTGTAGCGGCGGCCGTGCTCGTGGCGTTGCCCGCCTCTGCGCAGCAGCGGCCCCTCGTCACGGAAGACCCCGAGCCGGTCGGCGCCGGGCGGGTTCTGGTGGAGATGGGGATCGACTACCTGCGCGACCTCGAGTATCCCGTCTCCGGTCTTCGAGGAAACCTGATTAGCGGCCCCAACATCGGGGTCAGCATCGGCTTGAGCTCGATCGCGGAGCTGCAAATCGATGGAGGACTCCGCAATCGCTTGGGAATCACCAGCCGCTTTTCCGCGCCTCTGTCCAACATGCTCACGGTGGTCGGCAACAGCACGAACAGCGTGGAAGATTTCGTCGTCGCAACGAAGGTCAGAATCGCCGCCGAGACCGCCAGCCGGCCCTCCTTCGGCGTGAGGTTCGCAACGCGGCTGCCCAACGCGGACAACGAGAGCGGGTTGGGTCTCGACACGACGGACTTCTTCACGAGCATGCTGACGGCCAAAACCGCTCAGTCGATTCGGATTGTGGGGAACATCGGCTTCGGGATTCTGGGCGACCCGACGCGCGGCGACCGGCAGAACGATGTCCTGACCTACGGGATCTCCGGCGCGCGCGCCGTGACGGACGAGATCGAGGTGGTGGGTGAGCTGAACGGACGAGCCGATATGCGCGAAGGCGATCCGCCGCCGGGCACCGAGAGTCGTGCCGGGCTGCGTGGGGGCGTCCGGTACACGAAGGGCGCGATGCGCCTCGACACCGCCGTCATCTTCGGCATGACCGTCAGGGACCCGAGCATCGGGTTCACCTTCGGGTTCACCTACGTGTTCAATGCGTTCAGGATTCCGTAGCTGGAGCCGGATTCTTTCAGCGGCGTTTGGGTCGTGGCGGCGCGGGTAGCGGCTCTTTGGCCAGACGCACGCGTTCGTGCAGGACCGCGAGCATCTCGGGATGAACGTCTTCGAGGAACCGCTCCACTTCGCGGAGATTCACTTTCGTCTCCGTGACGATGCGGGCAAGGTCCCCCAGATGACGCGGCTGATTTGAATACAAGTACATGAGCACGAGGTGTTCGAGGGTTGCGACCGGCGCCGTCGTTCCGAACACACGCGCCGGCGTGGCTTCAGCCACGACCGTCGCTTCCGGCTCACCCGCCGCGACCAACAGATCCACCTCGCTCCCTTGACTCTGAAGAACGTACATCGGCTCAGGTTCTTCGGTTCGGTTGACGGGCGTCATCGAGCGAAAGTTCGCACCAGCCAACGCATCGAGCGCCGCGAACGCATGGCCGGTGAGCACCACGACATCGAGGTCTTTTGTCATGCGCGGCAGGCCTCTGGCAGCCAGCGCCGCGGCGCCGACGACGGCGTAGGGGACTCGCGCCGTCGTGAGGGCGCGCAGGGCGCGCCGCGCCTGGACGGCGAGGCCAGTCCGGCGTCCCGTCACTGGGTCGGTCTCCAGCAAATCGACATCACGAATCATGGCACCTGCGAACTCCGGCTGGCGCAGCATAACACGTGCCCATGATCGCAAGCCCGCGGGGTCCGAGATCGTTTTCTGATGTTCAAGGAAAACGTGAACAATCTCGTAGCTACTAGTTTCGTCGATGCGCGCCACTAGAATCGCCACAGTAGACGGCACGCCAATCCAAGCTCTCCGGTCTTGAGCAGCCGGGCGCCCCAATCCCACGTACGGCTGACGGGCTTCGATGAGGTCAATCATCACGTGTCGGATTCTCGCGCTGCTCGCCAGCCCTTCGACCATCAAGCCCGTGAACGCCCCGGTGAAGAAGCGCCGTTTCAGCGCGGCGGCGCGCTTGAGTTCGGGATAGATGTGGGTCTCGAGCCGATCTCGATAGCGCTCGCCTGGTCCCGGCGATCCCCCGCGCGCGGGATGTTCGGACAGCGCGGTGGCCGCGTACTCGGCCGACATCAGCGCGAACGAGATCCCCTCCCGCGTGAGCGGATCCACGAGGCCGGCGGCGTCGCCCCCGAGCGTCCACCTAGGCTGCCGGTCAGCACGGGATCGTTAATTGAAAAAGATGATTCTCAGTGCGACGGCAATGATGCCCAACTGCACGACAAAGAAGGAGGAAATGCCCACGTGATATCCCCAGAGCATCGGGTATGGAGCCTGAAAGTTGAGTTGCTTGGCCAATGCTGACTGACGATCCAACGCGTGATAGGCCATACACCGAAAGTGACGCGCGGCATATACAGCCAGGACATTCCCGCAGGTGAGAGCGCTGGTTAGCACGATGATGCGGAAATTGCCCTTCGCTTGCAGTACTTCCCTAAGTCCAATACCAACCAATGCCAAGTACAGTGCGAGCGCTTGCATGTACGATGTCATTACAAAACGCGCCTGCTGATCAAGAAGCTTGTACTCCTCCAGAACCGCGTTTGCGATGCTCCCTTGGCCGCTATGCAACTGGCCGGGCTCAGCAGGCGGTAAGAG
>JACOUA010000414.1 GCA_016178075.1 Acidobacteriota bacterium | reverse complement strand
CCCGCGGCGTCTTCGTGCTCGACGCCGACGAGAAGCGGACGACCCGTGCCGCAACCACTACGGCGGCCCGAGGTGTCGGGCGATCACGAGCAGATTGTTCGCCGTCACGCCGAGACCGACCCATCGCTCCATGCCATCGTGTCCATGATAGAGACACCGCTGCAAGCCATGGCGGCGTTTCAACACACTAATCCGGCCTTCACAGCCGACGCGCCAGATCTGCCCCCGACGAAACCAGCGTTGGCGTTCATACGTCCGCCGCGCCGGCGACTTGGGACCCGGCCGCGGCAAGACGACGCGTCGCACGCCGCGGTCGATCGCCGCTTGCTCGTTGGCGGCCGACGCGAAGCCGCGGTCCGCCGTCGCCAGATCCGGCGCTCGCCCAAACGTCTGCACGTGCGCCTCGAGGGCAGGTTCCCACAGCGTCGAATCGGCGGGACGCTTGCGGTGCACGGTGTACGCGGTCACGATCTGGTGTTCGGCCTCTTGAATCGTGACCAGCTTCCCGAATTCCGTCGGCTTCACGATCTTGCCTTTGCGAATCCCTTCGGTGTGCGGCTCGAACAGACTCATCACCTTGTCCGTCACGTGCGTGTCCCCGCCGAGGACGCGCGCGGTGGTCTGGGTGATCACCCGTCGCAGCAGCGGGCGGACGGCCTGGACCTGCGCGCGCAGGCGGGTCAGCCGACGCCGCGTCCGCGCGCCGACCGTGCGCAGCCGGTGGCCGACGCGGCGGGTCATGGTGTCGGCATCGCGGAGCACGGCCCGGGTGGTCGCCAGCAAGCGGCGATAGCTGCGCACCAGCCCGTCGCGCGTTTTCGGACTCCGCGCGCAGGCCTTGATCTCGAAGCCGCGGCGCTGCGCACTGCGCAGGCGATTGCGCACCGCGCGTCGCCCGCGCCCGATGACCGCCTCGATCCGCTTCAGCGTGCGGGTCACCACCCGGACGCCATCGGTCAGCAACGAGCTGTCGGTGGGATAGTGAATATTGGTCTCCACCACCGTCGTATCGACGCGCAGCCGGCGGCCGGCGGTGACACCGGCGGTGATCGCCAACTGGACGACCCGCTGATGGAGCCGGCCGATCACCGTCGGGCCCAGCGCCTGGGCGATCTTCAGAATCGTCTTCTCATCCGGCGTGGCGTCGCAACTCAGACGACAGAAGGCGCGAGACACCAGATTTGCCCGGACTTCTTGCTCCAGCTCCGCGTAGCTCCAGTGATAGAGATGTTTCAACACGAGCATCCGGAGGACGACTTCGGCCGGTGTGCCCACGCGGCCACGTCGACGACTCTGCGGCCACCGGCGCTCGAGCGCCTCGGCGATCACCTCGACCAGCGCTTCGTCATCGATCAACTGATCGATGCGGCGCAAGGCCTCGGGCCACAACTTCTCCGCGTCGGGCAGGACCACTTCCCAGACGCTGCGCTCGCGCTGACGGCGGCGGACCATACGGGCTCCTCTCCGTCATCGCGCACTCCGCTTCGCGTGGCGGCGCCACGCGTGCTCGCGATTGAGCGCCGCCAGGGTCCGCGCGACCTCCTGGAAGCGCTGCCACGCCCGCACACCGTCGCACACGGTGTCGGCCAGGGCCGCCGGCACGTGGTACCCGGTCGTCTTGCCGGTCTCGCCGCGATAGCTGACCTGCAGGTGCGGCCCGTGCTTGGGCCCGCCGTGATGGCACTGACAGGTCGGCTGCCCGCACGTCCGGTAGGTCTCGGACGCGGTGCCAAACAGCATGCGGCGGCCCAGGCGATCGAGCTGGCGCAGAAGCGCGGCGCGTTTCGTGGAGTGCCTAATCGATGACATCGAGTAGGATTCTAGCACAACCGCCCGCGCCCTACGACACAGAAATGACGCGATCCGTCACGCGCCGGCCGGCCGCCGAACAGGATATAAAGGACTTACGTGGTGCATTCTTCACCGGAAAGTAGCTAAGCTAAATCGCCCGGAGGGGCTCGCGAGAGGGTCACGACTAGCAGCGTGAATGGCGCCTCTCGCGACCGGCTTGCACGAGTCAACGCTGCACGGCGAGCTGCCGCCCGAAGGCCAGCCCACCCAGCGCGAGGTCTTCTGGCGAACGTCGTTGCTCGATCGCAACCTCTCGAGCGTCAGCCAGGCGGGCCTGGTCAGCAACCTCAACGACGGCATGGCGTGGGGCCTGTTCCAGCTTTTCTTCGCCGCTGCCCAGATGAGCCTCGGGCAGATCGGGACGCTCGCCGCCGTCTATCCGGCGACGTGGGGAATGGCGCAGCTCTTCACGGGAGCCTGGTCCGATCGCGTCGGGCGCAAGTGGCTCGTGGCTTCGGGGATGTGAGTGCAGGCCGTGGGCGTCGGTGTTGTGATCGCGTCCGGCGGCTTCGCCGGGTTCGCCTGTCGACGGCGCTGTCAACATCTCTCTTGATGCTCTGGATGTCTGGGCGTCCGATCTCCCGCGCGACGCGCTCGTCGTCACCGTGTGCGGCAAGGGTGGGGGCCGATCCGCGCGGGCAGCGGATCAGCTTCTCGCTCGTGGCTTCACCTCGGCTCGATCCCTGTGCGGCGGGACGGAGGCCTGCCTTCAGCGGGCCGCCCGAGGGGCATGACACATGGCAAGGACTCTGTTCATCCTGAACGACCCGCCCTACGGCACCGAGCGCAGCTACAACGCCCTCCGGCTCGCCGGCGCCCTCTCGAAGCGTGAAGGCGAGGAGGTGAAGCTCTTCCTCATCGGCGACGCGGCAAGCTGCGCGAAGGGCCACCAGAAAGTCCCGCAGGGCTACTACAACGTCGAGGTCATGCTTCACGGGATGACCAGGCGGACCAATGGGCGTCGCTGGCCCCGAGGTCTCGGCCGACGTGACGCAGATGCTCGAACAGCGAGGCATCCCCTACCACCCCGAGCATCAGATCAACGTCGTGGTCCCCGCGACGAGGCGCCTGAACTTCACGGACGGTGCGAGCGCGGACTTCGATCTGCTCGCCTACGTGCCGCCGCACCGCGCGCCGCGCGTGGTGCGAGAGAGCGGGCTCACCGGCGAGAGTGGTTGGATCGCGGTCGACCGCCACACGCTCGAGACGCGGTTCCCCGGAGTCTACGCGATCGGTGACGTCGTCTCGATTCCCCTGCGGCTCGGCAAGCCGCTGCCCAAGGCGGGTGTGTTCGCCCACGGCGAGGCCAAAACCGTGGCCAGAAACATCGTCGCTGCCGTCGCTGGTCGTCCAGGCGAGAACCGCTTCAACGGCTACGGCGAGTGCTTCGTCGAGGTTGGCGGCGGTAAGGCAGCCTTCGGCGGCGGCGACTTCTACGCCGAGCCGAACCCCGTCGTGACGCTCCGCACGCCAAGCCGGCGCTCGCATGTCGGAAAGGTTTTGTTCGAGAAGTCGTGGCTGCACTTCAAGCTGTAGAGGTGCGGGGTGAAGATCGGACGACATATCATCCTGCTCCGCTCGAGCTCGAACATCGCGGTTGACGGCAACGCGCCGGGGACCGAGGAAGGCGTACCGGGTGCGGCAACCCGTAGACGGCCGGCGCATGCAGCGGTATGAGGTCGCGGCGAAACGGGTTCCGCATATAGTTTTGCCCCTTCAAATCTGCGTCCCTGCCCACTGCCGGATTCTCGGCGGTCCGCGGGCGGCCCGCAGCCGATGAGCGCGCCCGCGCCCAAATCACCAAGACTTCGCGTGTCTTGTCCCCACGTCGTTCTCTCAAACCTCGATCGCTCCGGCGGCGTCATGCCCGCCCTCGGAGCGCACGGACACGGGGACGGCAGCCAGCAGCCTCGGCTTCACTTCTCCGTGCCAGTTCCGCAGGGTGAAGATCACGGGATAGATCAGCAGCTCGAGGATGAACGACGTGACGACCCCGCCGACCATCGGGGCGGCGATGCGCTTCATCACGTCGGCGCCGGTCCCGTGGCTCCACATGATCGGCAGCAGGCCCAACAGGATGGCCAGTACCGTCATCATCTTCGGCCTGATGCGCTTGACGGCCCCTTCCTCCACCGCCTCCCGCAAATCCTCGAGGTCCTTCATCCGTCCCGCGGCTTTGAACCTGTCGAACGCGTGATCCAGATAGAGCAGCATCACGACTCCGGTTTCGGCGTCGACACCCGCAAGCGCGATGATCCCGACCCACACCGCGACGCTGAGGTGATAGTCGAGCAGGTAGATCAGCCAGAAGGCGCCAACCAGCGAGAACGGCACCGCCAGCAGCACGATGGCGATCTTGGCGACGCTGCGCGTGCTGAAGTACAAGAGCACGACGACGATCAGCAGCGTGAGCGGGATCACGATCTTCAGGCGCTCCTTGGCCCGCATCATGTACTCGTACTGGCCGCTCCACTCGAGGGAGTAGCCCTCGGGCAGTTTGACCATCTCACTGACCATGCGCTTCGCGTCGTCCACGTAACCGCCGATGTCCCGGTCCGCGACGTCGACGTAAACGTAGCCGACGAGCTGCGCCTGCTCGGTGCGAATGACGGTGGGCCCGGACGTCAGCCGGATGTCCGCCACCTGAGCCACCGGGACCTGTGCGCCCGCATGGGTGGCGATGAGGACGCGCTTGAGCGCGTTCACATCGCTCCGGTACGTGCGCTGGTAGCGAATATTGACCGGGTAGCGCTCGCGCCCCTCGATCGTCGTGGTGACGTTGGCGCCGCCGATGGCGGACTCGATGACCATCTCCACGTCCTGGATCGTCAGGCCGTAGCGCGCGATCTGGTCGCGCTTGACGTCGAAGTCGACGTAGTAGCCGCCGGTCACGCGCTCGGCGAACACGTTCCTGGTGCCGGCGACCATCGCCAGTGCGGCTTCCACCTGCGCCGCTACCTTATTAATACCGTCCAGATCTGGACCGAACACCTTGACTCCCACGGGCGTCCGGATCCCGGTTGACAGCATGTCCGTCCTCGCCTTGATCGGCATCGTCCAGGCGTTGGCCACGCCCGGGATGCGGACCAGGCGATCCAGCTCGGCCTCGAGCGTCGCCGGCGTGACGCCCGGCCGCCACTCGGATTCGGGCTTCAGATTGATGACGGTCTCGAACATCTCGAGGGGCGCCGGGTCGGTGGCCGACAGCGCGCGCCCCGCCTTGCCGAAGACTGACGCGACTTCGGGAACCTGCTTGATCAGCCGGTCCTGCGCTGACAGGACCTGCTGCGCCGTTTGGATCGATGCGCCCGGCAGCGTGATCGGCATGTACAGGAAGCTGCCCTCGTAGAGCGGCGGCATGAACTCGGAGCCGAGCTTCACGAACACCGGCACCGTACTGGCCATCAGGGCTAGGGCCAGGATGAGCGTGAGCGCGCGATGCCGCAGCACCAGTCTGACAAACGGGTGATAGGCCCAAATCAGGAATCGATTGATCGGGTTCTTCTCTTCGGGCGGGATGCGACCGCGGATGAAGACAACCATCAAATACGGCACCACCAGCACCGACATTAGCGCCGCGAACCCCATGGCGAATGTCTTGGTGAAGGCCAGGGGCCGGAACAGGCGCCCCTCCTGCGCTTCCAGCGTGAAGATCGGGAGGAACGACACGGTGATGATGAGGAGCGAGAAGAAGAGCGGGCGCCCCACCTCTTGCGCGGCCTCGATCACCATGTCGCGGCGGGACGGCGGCGCTAGAGACCCGCCCGGCGCAGGACCAGGGTCCTGCGCCACCGGAGGGTTCTCCAGGTGCTTGTGCGCGTTCTCGATCATGATGATGGCCGCGTCGATCATCACGCCAATCGCGATGGCGATCCCGCCGAGGCTCATGATGTTCGAGCCCAGACCGATCGTCTTCATCGCCACGAACGACAGCAGGATCGAGAGCGGCAGTGTCAGGATGGCGACCAGCGCGCTGCGGACGTGCCACAGGAACACGACGCAGACGAGCGACACGATGATCGCTTCCTCGATCAGCTTCTCGTTGAGCGTCGCGATGGAGCGCTCGATGAGGTCCGACCGATCGTAGGTGGTGACGAACTCGACCCCTTGCGGGAGCGCGGGTCGCACCTTCTGCTCGACGGTCTTCTTGATGTGCTCGATCACCCCGTAGGTGTCGGCGCCGTATCGGACCACCACGATCCCGCCCGCGACGTCGCCCTCGCCGTTCAGATCGGCCAGGCCGCGGCGCATGTCGGGCCCGAGCTTGACCCGTCCCACGTGTTTGACCAGGACGGGCGTGCCATCTCGCATGGCGCCCAGGCTGACCTGCTCGATGTCGCTGACGCTCTTGATGTAGCCACGGCCTCGGACCATGTACTCGCGGCCGGTGAACTCCACGACGCGGCCGCCCACGTCGTTGTTGCTGCGCCGCACCGCGTCGATGACGGTGTCGAGAGGTATGTTGAAGGCCAGGAGGGCGTTCGGATCGATTTCGATCTGATACTGCTTGACGTAGCCGCCGACCGGCGCGACCTCCGCGACGCCCGACACGCTGCGCAGCCAGTACTGCACGTACCAGTCGTTGAGCGTCCGGAGGCTCGCCAGGTCGTGCTTGCCGCTGCGGTCCACGAGGGCGTACTCGAAGCCCCATCCGACGCCGGTCGCGTCGGGCCCGAGGACCGGTTGGACGCCCGCGGGGAGACGTCCCTGCAACCCGTTCAGGTACTCCAGCACGCGCGACCGGGCCCAGTAGAGATCGGCGCCGTCTTCGAAGATCACATAAACGAACGCCACGTCGAAGTACGAGAAGCCCCGGACCACCTTCACCTTGGGCGCGGACACCAGCGCCGTCACAATCGGATAGGTGACCTGGTCCTCGATGACCGTCGGGCTCCGGCCCTCCCAGTTGGCCGTGACGATGACCTGGACGTCCGACAGATCCGGAATGGCGTCGATGGACGTATGTCGAATGGCCCAGACACCGCCGACGACGATGCCGAGCATCAGGAGGACAACGATGAACCCGTTGCGCGCGCTGAACGCGATGAGTTTGTTAATGGCGGTGCCCATTTTTTAGTTTGTCGTGGGGCCCCACCCCCACGACCTGCCACGGCTCGCTTGCGCTCGCCGCGCTGATTCGTGACAACGTTCTGCTTAGTGCTTGTGCTGATGTCCGATCATCGATTCCATCGCCGCCTTCAGGTTCGTCTCGGAATCGATCAGGAACTGCGCGGAGGTGACGACGACGTCGCCGCGTTCGAGGCCCTTGAGCACGGGGAAGTACCCACCGACCTGCTGGCCGATCTCGATCTCGCGCGGCTCGAAGTAGCCGTTGCCACGCGCCAGGATGACGTACTGGCGATCGCCGTTGTCGATGACGGCTTCGGCCGCAACGGCCAGCTCGTGATGGATGTCACTTTTGATCGACACGGTCACGTACGCGCCGGGCTTGAAGCTCAGCCCCGGGTTGCGAAACTCCACCCGGACCCTTGCGCGCCGCGTCTGCGGGTCGATGTCCGGCGAGATGAACGTCACCTGTCCGGTCAGCGAGCGTGCGCGCGGCGCGTAGGGAAACTCCACGCCGGCGGTCTGTCCCACATGGATGCGTGACAGCTCGTACTCGAAGACCTGAGCGACCGCCCAGATCGTCGACAGATCCGCGATCTTGAACGCCGGCGACTCCGGTGTGAGATAGTGGCCGTCGAACGTGTTCCGCTCGAGCACGACGCCGTTGAACGGCGAGTAGAGCGTGAGGGTCTTGCTGGCCTTCCCGGTCCGCTCGAGCTCCTCGATCTGCGCATCGCTGACGTCCCACAGCTTCAGCCGTTCGCGCGTGGCGGCCAGGAGACTGTCGGCGCCCTCACGCGTCTCCGCGAACTGGCTCCGCGCGAGCTGATCCCTGGCCTTGAGCGCCAGCAGGTATTCCTTCTGGGTCGACAGCAGCTCCGGGCTGTAGACGCAAAACAGCGCCTCCCCCTTCGAGACGGGCTTGCCGACGAAATCCACGTGGATTTGCTCGACCCAGCCCGCGATCTTGGTGTGGATCTCGGCCACCCTCGTCTCGTCGTAGGTGAGGGTCCCGACGGCCTTGACGGTGCTCTCGAGCGCGCGGTGCGCGATTTCTGCGGTTCGAATACCAATGAGTTGCTGGCGCAGGGGCGACACGTACACGCCTGGCTGGTCCGTACCAGGAGGCGTCGTGTGGATCTGCGCGTCGGTCGGCCTCGCCGAGGCGCCTTGGCCTTCATGTCGGCCGACGGTCGCCGAGGGCGCGCCCATCGTCGACGCGAACCACGTCCGCGTCACGAACGTGGTCGCGCCGACGCCGGCCAGCAGAGAGAGGACGGCGACCCCGGCAAGCTTCCACGCCCCGCCCGACGCGCCGCCCTTCGACTCCGTTCGGCCTGAGCCCGTCGAAGGCCGAACGTCGCTCGGGACATGGCCTGTAGAAGCACGAACGTCGGAGCCTCGCCCTTCGACAAGCTCAGGGCGAACCGCACTCGAATCTGTCGGCACTGATGTCATGGGAATCCTCGCAGCTCACTTGACGAGATCGAGGCCGGTGATCAGTTCCAGGCGCGCCAGGCCCTGCAGGCGACGGGCGCGCTGCTCTTCCAGGTTGATTTCGTAATCGAGCACCGTCATGAAGTTCATCAAGACCGTCAGGAAATCGACGCTTCCGACCTCGTAGGCGGCGCGCGACGATTCGTGGGCGAGACGCGCCTGGGGCAGGATGCTGTCCTGGTACAGCGCGACCAGCCGTTCGGCCGTCGTCACCGCGGCGTGCTCTTCGACCACGCGAGCCTCGGCCATCGCCAGGGTGTTGTCACGCGTCTTCCTGGCGCTCTCGAGGCCGGCGCGCGCCTCGGCAATGAGGGGGCGCTGGCGGCGGTTCCAAAAGACGGGCAGCTTCACCGTGAAATCGACGCCGTACATCCACGGCATGCCGGCTACCGCCTGCTCGGTCGTAAGATTCACGGCGAAGTCGGGGAGGACCTCTCGGTGGGCGAGCGTCAAGACGTGCTGGCCGCGGTCGACCCGAGACTCGTCGCGCTTGACGGCCGGCGCCCGCTCGGCGGTCAGGCGGCGGAGCTCATCCAGCGTGAAAGAAAGAGAGGCCGTGGCCACAGAGAGGTCTGACGGAACCGCCGTGTCCGGCGCGCGATAGAGCAGCGCGTTGATTCGCGCCTGCAGCGCGGTCCGGTCGCGATCGAGCAGCGCCAGGCGTTCGATGAGCAGTGAGATCTCGACCTGCGCCTTGAGCACGTCCTGCTGCGCGGCCTTGCCGACGCTGAACCGCGCCTCGGCAATGCGGCGAAACTGCTCCAGCAGCTCCTTGCTTCTCGCCACGATGGTCCGGCTCCGATCGACGTAGACGTAGTCGGCGTAGGCGGACTTGAGCTCGCCGATCAACCGGACGCGTACGTCCTCGTAGCTCCATCGCCGCGCGTCGGCTTCGATCGCCTCGACACGGGCGCGCGCCGAGAGCTTCCCCGGATGCAGGAACTCCTGCGAGATCGCGAACTGTCGAAAGCCGTTCGGAGTCACGCTCGATGGAAAGAACGGCGGCCGAAGCAGCCCGCCCATGTAGCCGACGCTGAAGGTCGGATCCGGAGGCGTGCCGGCGGGTGCGATGCGCGCCACCTGCATGTCGACCTCGCGCCGCGCCGCTTGCAGCTCGGGGTTGTGGCGCTCGAGCTCGTCGACGAGCCTCGAGAGGCCCGACGGCGTTTGCGCTGCCGTCGGCGTTGCGAGCAGGACACACAGGACGATAGGGGAGCAAGCAATACGCATCAGGTCACGGTCCCTTGTTGGTGCCCGGCTTCAGCCGGGCTGACTACAGCGCCAGTTCGTGGTGCCCGGCCTTAGGGCCCAAGGTTGCGCAAGATGAGGGGAACGCGCGGTGGAGCGCTCAGATCAGACGCGTCGACAGGAGGGCAAGAAGATCCAGCGACTCCCGGCCGCGGCGGACAAGGAGGCCTGTACGCCGCACGCACGCGTGCGCAGGCCGCCAGAGTGTCGCCTCGATAGCAGTCGAGGAGGAGGGCGGTCCGGGCAGGTCGCGCGCATGCCCCGCGGGCACGGGAGTCGCCGGATCACGGTCGCCCCCGCAGCAGCACGACATCGTCATCGGCATATGGCACTGATGCGCGGGCAGAACACAGGCGCGATGCGGCTCTGGCCCCGCCGCCGCTACTGGGAGCGGAGCCAGGGAGACAGCGAGCGCCAGAAGCCACACCGAACAGCATCGAAAGCGGAGGCAGAGACGCATGTCGACATACGAAGGAGCAGCTTCCGTGCCAGGGACGTCGCCGGTCACGACCCTTGATTTCCCAAGGTTTCCGACTGGGTTGGGGGCGCCTGACGGATCGCCCCGAAAGGTTTCGCGGCCACCGCCGGATTCCCAGCAGCAGAACCAAGAGGGCAACCACAAGGGGTTACCCCAACGTTTGTGGATGGCGTTTTCGTAGGGGCCCGTGCCCGGCCGGTGACAGGGTGATTCACAGGGGCGGGCCACCCGTTGACAGCGTGACTCGTAGCGGCGGGCCCCCGTGCCTGCCCCTTGATGGCGACCCAAAGCCGACGGTTCGTCAGGCCGGGACGTCGCTCTCGCCGTCCGAGCCCTGGACGGGCTCGCCAGCGTGAGGCGCAGCGTGGGGCGCCTCGAGGTGATCGAGGCCGAGCTTGGCAATCCGATCGCCGAGCGTCGACCGTTTCATCTTGAGCAGTTCCGCGGCCTTCGACTTGTTCCCGCCGCACGATCGAAGCGCCCATGTGATCAGGTTGACCTCGACGTCGCGCAGCCGGTCATCGAGCGAGACGGCGACGGTCTGCGGCTCCGGCGTCACGAGCGTCGGTTCAAGACCCTCGTCGGCCGACTGGTGAAAGAGGACGCTCGCGGGGATGCATCCGACCCGTACGTGCCCGCACGTGCACGTCTGCGCCACGCGCTCGCACGCGTTCTCCAGCTCCCGGACGTTGCCGGGCCACGAGTATCGCGTGAGGGCGCGCATCACGGCCGGCGAGATCGGCGCCGGATCCTCGCCGCGCTGCCTGAAGTAGCGGATGATGAAGTGCTCGACGAGCGCCGGGATGTCCTCGCGCCGGTCACGGAGCGGCGGCAACACAATCGGAATCACGTTCAACCGGTAGTAGAGATCCTCCCGGAACTTTCCTTCCTTGACGAGCTCCTTCAGATCGCGTTTGCTGCCGGTGATGACGCGGACATCAACGGGGATGGCCCGGACGCCGCCCAGCCGCTCGATCGTCCGATTCTGCAGCACCCGCAGCAGCTTGACCTGCATCGACAACGGCACGTCATCCACATCGTCCAGGAAGATCGTACCGCCCTGCGCCAGCTCGAAGCGGCCGGGCCGATCCTTGATCGCGCCGGTGAACGCGCCGCGCTCGTGGCCGAAGAGCTCCGATTCGATGAGCGTCTCGGACAGAATCGCGCAGCTCACGGCGACGAAGGGCCGGTGCCGGCGGCTGCTGCTGTGATGGATCAGGTTGGCAATCATCTCCTTGCCGGTGCCGGTCTCGCCGGTGATGAGCACGCTGCTGTCGCTGTCGGCGATCACGCGGACGAAGTCGAACACGGCGCGCATCCGCGCGCTCTGCCCCACAACGATGGAATCGGCCGAGAACTCGCCTCGCGTCCGGGACGGCCGCGCTGTGGAAGACGATGAAGCGAGCATGGTCATGGTCGAGGGCCCTCTCTCACACGACGACGAGCGTCTCGAGCTCGGGCATGTCCTCTCTCAAGGCCGTCTCGAGCCCGAGGTGCAGCGTCAGGTGCGCGCTCGGGCAGCCCGTGCAATTGCCCATCATCCGGACGCTTGCCCGGTTGCCCGCGACGTCGACGAGCTCGATGTCGCCCCCATCGGCCTGAATGAACGGCCGGATTCTGTCGATGACGGCCTGGACACGGTCGCGTGAAACCATTGATGAAGCTCCTGAGAGAGTCATTGCCGAATGAATGCTGTTTGTCGTCCCGAATTGTGCAACCGGAATGCCAGCAGCACGCAGCGGCGCATGTTGCTGATGGCGCCGGGTTTCCGACAGGCAGGCTGAAATGGTCGCCGGGGACGCCCCCGGCGCGGTGAGGAAAAATCCGCAGGTGACGGGGAAAATCAGGCTTTGGGCTTTAGGCTTTGGGCTTCGGGCTTGGACAGGCCGAGAGCCTGAAGCCCAGAGCCTGGAGCCAGACTAACTAACTTTCTTCCAGCCCGAACTTCTCAATCCTGTAGCGAATCTGGTCCCGGTTGAGGCCCAGAAGTGCGGCGGCGTGCGTGCGGTTGCCGGCCGACCGCCGGAGCGCCTGATCCACCAGATCGCGCTCGAGCTGTTCCAAATCGACGCCGGTGGCGGGAAGCTGGAAGCCCTGCGAGATCGGCAACGCACTCTTCAACATCGGGAAGTCGGTGGCCGTCAGCAGGTCGGCTTCCGCCAGGATCATGGCGCGCTCGACCGCGTTGCGGAGCTCCCTCACGTTCCCCGGCCAGCCGTACTGACGCAGGCCCTGCATGGCATCCGCGCCGACGCCGCGGATCCGTTTGCGAAATTCGCGGTTGAAGGTGTCGACGTAGTAGTTGATGAGGATCGGGATGTCCTCCGCCCGATCGCGCAAGGACGGGAGCGAGATGGCCAGCACGTTGAGCCGGTAATAGAGGTCCTCGCGGAACTTCCCATCCTTGACCGATTGCTCCAGATTGCGATTGGTCGCGGCCACGACCCGCACATCGACCCGGAGATCGGCGACGCCGCCCACGCGCTTGAAGTGCTTGTCTTCGAGCACCCGCAGCAGCTTGGCCTGCAGCCCAGGCGCCATCTCCCCTATTTCGTCGAGGAAGACCGTGCCGCCATCGGCCATCTCGAACAGCCCCTTTTTCTGCTGGCGCGCATCGGTGAAGGCGCCGCGCTCGTGGCCGAAGAGCTCGCTCTCGAGCAGGGCCTCGGGCAGGGCCGAGCAGGTGATGTTCATGAACGGCCCGGCGGCGCGATCGCTGTGGTAGTGCAGCACCTTGGCGGCCAGGTCTTTTCCAGTGCCGGTCTCGCCAGTCAGCAGCACGGTCGAGGCCGGGCTGACGGCGATTTTCTTCAGCAGCGTCTTGAGTTCCTTGACGGCGCCCGACTCGCCCACGATCCGATCGAGAGAGTACGGCTCCCCCTGGCTGGCTCGAAGCGCCTTGACCTCGCGCCGCAGCCTCGTCGTCTCGAGCGCTTTTTCGACGATCAGCAGGAGCTCTTCGAGATTGAACGGTTTGTTGGCGTAGTGGTAGGCGCCCTGTTTCATCGCCTCGACCGCGCTCTCGATGGTCGAGTACGCCGTCAGGAGGATGACGAGCGCGTCGGGGTCGGATTCCTTGATCTTCCTGAGGACGGTCAAGCCGTCCAGGTCCGGCAGACGAAAATCGAGCAAGACGAGGTCGACGCCTTCGGCAACCTGATCGAGCGCCTCGCGCCCGTTCTCCGCCTCGAGCACGCGGTATCCAGCCTGGCTCAGACCTTCCTTGAGCGACCAGCGGACCAGCTGCTCGTCATCGACGACGAGGATCGTCGGTGCCGTCATCTGGTTGACTAGTATAGCGTTCGGTTGAAAGGAATCGCGGGAGGGGCGGTGGCTGCTAGGCCTTTGGAGGGTGCAGCACGCGATTGACCAGGCCCACCATCTCGTCGACGCCGAATGGTTTGGTCACCGTGATGTCGGCGCCGTGTTTCATCGCGGCCTCCAGCGTTTCCGGCGTGCCGAAGGCGGTCATCAGGATCACCGGACAGCGGGGGGCGGCCCGCTTGATGTGCTGAAGCAGGGAGAGGCCATTCACGTCGGGAAGGCGCAGATCGAGCAGGACGGCGTCAATCGGCGGCGCGTCCGGGGCAAAGAACTCGAGCGCGCCACGAGCATCAGGGGCGTCGGCCACGGAGAACCCGGCATCGAGCAGGCTCTCCTTCAGCGACCAGCGGATCAGCGGCTCGTCGTCTACCACAAGGATCGTCGGGGGCGCGGGATTTTTCGCCCCACCGAGACCGTTATCCGCAGTTTTTCGCGCGTCAGCGTGCATGGCCCATACCTGACCTCAGTCCAAGCAACAGATGTACCGCTGGGAGTTGGACCGCTATACGGCGCCTTACGAGAATTTTGTTCTCGTTGCCGTAGAGCGGTCCTAGGCGCGCACAGCGCGCCTGCGAGCCGGGGCCCCCGACGCGCGTTTTTCAGCGCGTTGGGGTGGGAGGGAGCGGCGCGGGGCGTAGGGGCCCCCGCAAGCGACCGAGCCGGGGTCCGGGGCAGAGCCCCGGCCTAGTTTGATGATTGGGTGAGGTTGTGAACGGGAGCGTTCGATGACACGTTCGGTGTGGATCGGCGTCGTGACGATCGCTGTCCTTGCAGGTTCGAGATCGGTGGCGGCGCAAACGCTGGACGAGACCCGTGTTCTCGTTTCGGTGAACGGCGGCTTTCAGCCGACGAGGAACGACTTCAGCCAGACCCTGCCCTTCACGATCAACGTGGAACAGGGCTCGAGCGCGACGAGCTACGACCTGCCGGGCGCGCCGCTCGCGGATGTCGGGTTCAACCTGCGGATCGCCTCGCGCTTCGGCGCCGGGATCGCCGGGGGCGGTGCGGCCCTGAAGGGCCACGGCGCTGTCACCGCCCGGATCCCGCATCCTCTCTACTTCGACAAGGCCCGCGACGTCACCGGGACGAGCGGCAACCTGGATCGGACCGAAGCCTCGGTTCACGCCCAGGGAGCCTACTGGTGGCCGGCCAGCGATCGTCTGCTGATCATCCTGAGCGGCGGGCCCTCGCTCTTCATCGTCAATCAGGAGTTCACGACGACGGTGCACTACTCCGAGCAGTACCCCTTCGACACCGCCACCTTCACGAGCGTCGACGTCGAGAGAAAAAACGCGCGGCGTGTGGGCTTCAATGCCGGGGTCGATCTCACCTACCGCCTGTCGCGCCGGTTCGGTGTGGGGGCGATCGTCCGCTACAGCCGCGCGAAGGTGGAGTTCAACAAAGGACAGGAGTCCAAGGTCTCCGTGAACGCCGGCGGAGTTCAGGCGGGCGGAGGCATACGACTCCTGTTTTAATGTCTCCCTTCTCTGCCCGCGTTCTCGCCGTCGTGCGCCGGATTCCGCCAGGACGCGTGGCCACATACGGTGATGTGGCGGCGATGGCCGGGCGGCCCGGCGCTTCGCGCGCCGTCGGCAATATCATGCGCGGCTGCCTGCACGCCGATGTCCCTTGCCATCGGGTCATCGCCGCCGGTGGACGTCTGGGCGGCTATGCGGGCAACGTGCCCCTCAAGCGCGCTCTCCTGGCCGCCGAGGGCTTGACGGTCGTGGGCCGTCGCATCCGACACTGGGAGCGCATCCATTGGAAGACCCGCGCATCAAACGCCGTCGGCCGCGCTAATAACCGCTGAGCTACGAGCCGAGAATCCTGAATACGGCCGATTCCGGCCGTGGTATTCGGCTTGCTTGGCCGATCTGGAGCATGTATGCGACGCCGACTGTGCAGTGCTTTCATACTGTTGGGGTTCTTGGTGTTCGCGGTCCCTGCATCAGCGCAACTCACCCAACCCCACGCGGGAGCGCTCGCGATTGCTGGCGAGGCGGGGTTCTTCGTCCCGGACAAGGAGTTTGGCATCGCGCCGACCATCTCGGGCTCCGCGGAGTTCTACCTGCTCGGACGTGTGAGCGTTAGAGGCCTGGTGGGATGGACGAGCCCGGATTTCGAACTGCG
The DNA here is from genome assembly GCA_016178075.1 of Acidobacteriota bacterium. Lineage (GTDB taxonomy): Bacteria > Acidobacteriota > Vicinamibacteria > Vicinamibacterales > JACQTH01 > JACQTH01. The sequence goes on along the minus strand of JACOUA010000414.1, from coordinate 27,521 downwards.
ATCCGTGGATTCGTTGCGGCAAGTCTGGATCCTCGGGGACGTTCTATATAATTGGGAGGGTGGCGCCTGGCATCCGTTTCTGGTCGGCGGCGTCGGCGTGCACTTCCTGAAGACGAAGGTAGCCGGCCAGCCGGCCGGCCGGCTGCAGGATGACTGGCGAAAGAAGGGCGGTCTCAACGGAGGGGCCGGCATCGAGCACTTTTCGAGGCATGACATCACGGTGAAGGTCGAAGTTCTGTATCAGTACGTGGCGCACGACGCGTTCGAGCCGAACCCCTCGGGGTTGGCGCTCAAGATCGGGTTGAAGAAGTACTTGTGGTAGTTATCAGTTGTCAGTTTTCAGTTTTCAGTGCTTGGCTGAAATCGGCGATCTGGCTTTTACTGAAAACTGAGAACTGATAACTGAGAACTGATAACTGATGGGAGGCAGCAATGAAACGGATGGCGCTTTTTGGACTCCTGGTGGGCCTGATGGCGGGCGGAAGCGCGGCCTGGGCGGGACAAGCCGCCAAGCCCGCCGCGAAAGCGGCGAGCGGAGAGATGTCGCTCGGCACCATCCGCATCCCACACGCCGTCATGGCCGACGGCACACGGCTGCAGGCGGGCTCCTATCAGATTCGCGTCACCCAGGAAGACGCCACGCCGCCGGCCCCCGGCGCCTCGCCGCAGCTCGAGCGGTACGTCGAATTCGTGCAGGCCGGCAAGGTCAGGGGGCGCGCCGTCGCCAGCATCGTGCCCGGTGCCGAAATCAAGCAGGTCGCCGACGGAGCCATCCCAGGTCCTGGCCGCTCCCGCGTCGAAATGCTGAAAGGCGGCGACTACTGGCGCATTTGGGTCAACAAGGGCGGGGACCACTACCTCATTCATCTGCCGCCGGCCTAATCCGACAATGGCAGTTGAAAGTCTGGTGATCTTCAATGCACGATTCAGACCGCCATGACATCGAACTGCTCGTGGTGCAGATGCGTGTCGGGCTTGATGGTGACGTTTCGTCCGAGTGCCTGCTCCAGATCCCGCAGCACGGCTGACTCCTCTTCCTTGAGGGCCCGGGCGATCTCGGGGTTCACTCTTAGGACGACGCCGTGGCCGTTGAGTTCGGGACCGATCTTCCTGACCTCGTCCAGAATCTCATAGCAAATCGTCGCGCTCGCCTTGATGACGCCCGTCCCGGAGCAGTACGGGCACGGTTCGGTCATCACCCGCTCCAGGCTCTGCTTCACCCGCTTGCGTGTGACGACGATCAGGCCGAAGTCGGAGACCTGGACCGCCTTGGACGGCGACCGATCCTTCCGCAGCTCCTGTTCCAGCGCCTGATACACCTTGCCGCGGTTCTTGCGCTCCTCCATGTCGATGAAGTCGAGTACGATGATGCCGCCCAGGTCGCGCAGCCGCAGTTGCCTGACGATCTCCCGCACCGCCTCGATGTTGATCTTGACGATCGTGTCTTCGAGCCGCCCGTTGCGCTTCCCGACGTACCGCCCCGTGTTGACGTCGATGGCGACGAGCGCCTCGGTCTGGTTGATGACGATGTAGCCGCCGGATTTCAGCCAGACCTTGCTGCGAAGGGCCTTGTCGATCTCGATCTGGACGCCGTACTCCTCGAAGATCGGGAACGCTTTCGAATAGAGCTTCACGCGCGCGGTCAGGCTCGGCATGAAGCGGTCGATGAACTCGCGGACCCGCTGGTACTCCTGTTCGTTGTCGATCCGGATCGCCGAGTACTCCTCGGTGAGCAGATCCCGGAGCAGCTTGGCCACGAGGCTCTGCTCGCGATAGACGACGACCGGCGCCCGGAGCGTCTCGGCCCGCTGCCGGCTCTCGTTCCAGACCTTGAAGAAGTACTCGAGGTCGCTGAGGATGTCCTCGTCCGGCCGCCCGGCGGCCGCCGTCCGGATGATCACGCCGCCCCCGAACTTGCGCTCCTCGCGAAACCGCCGCACGATGCCCCGCAGGCGGCCTCGCTCCTCGCGCGAGTCGATTTTCCGGGAGATGCCGATGTGGTCGACGGTGGGCATGAAGACCAGGAACCGCCCGGCGAGCGTCACGTGCGAGGTGAGCCGGGCCCCCTTCGTGCCCAGGGGCTCTTTCACCACCTGAACGAGGATCTCCTGGCCCTCCTTCAGGAGCTCTTCGATTTTCGGCAGCTCTTCGCGGCGGTTGTCATCCCGGCGCCCGTAGCGTCCTTCACGGGCGCGGCTCTTCTGGTCTCTCTGATCGTTCTGAGCTTTTTCGACCGACGCGCCCGACTCTGCCGGGCCTTCTTCGCCGGCCTCGTCGTCGTCGCCGGCATCCAACCCCTCGAGCTCCTCGGGGCTGGCGACCACGTCAGAGACGTACAGAAAGCCGTCGCGCTCCAGCCCGATGTCGACGAACGCCGATTGCATGCCGGGCAGCACCTTCGACACCCGGCCCTTGTAGACGTTGCCGACCGCGCCTCGCTGCCGCTCCCGTTCGATGAAAATCTCGGCGACCTGATCGTCCTCGAGGATGGCGACCATCGTCTGGTGGCCGTTCGAGGTGATGATCATTTCCTTGGTCATTCGTCAAACTCCCACGCGCCGGATCGAGCGAGCGCGGCGAGACGGTGGTCGTGGCGGCAAGCGGCCGGAGCCCGGCCCGCGCGGCCGCAAGGACCGCCGCGAGTCGCCATCCGGGTCCGCCTAGCGCCACGTGCGCTGAACGCGTCACCTCGGTTCGCCCTGCTCCCGATCGAAGGTCCGGCATCAATTCGTGAACCTGCGCATCCTCACGTTCAGGATGAGACCAAACCCCGCGAGCGTGGCAATCATCGACGATCCGCCGTAGCTCATGAGCGGCAGGGTCAGGCCCTTCACGGGCGCAAGTCCCGCGGACATTGCGATGTTGTACACCACCTGAAACACGAAACTGGACAGCACTCCGAGCACCAGGTACGTGCCGAGCCGATCCTTGGCGAGCCGCGCGGTCTCGAGCGCCCGCTGGATCACGAACAGGTAGAGCGCCAGTACCACGAGGACGCCGACGAATCCCTTTTCCTCGGCCAGCACCGAGAAGATGAAGTCGTTGTAGGCGACCGGCAGGAACCGCAGCTGTCCTTGCGTCCCCTTGCCGAAGCCCTTGCCCCACACGCCGCCGGAGCCGGCCGTGATGCGCGCCTGAATCTGCTGGTAGCCGGCGCCGCGCGCGTCCTGCGACGGATCCAGGAACGTGGAAATGCGCTCCCGCTGATAGTCCTGCATCCCGAACCGCCAGGCGATCGGCGCCGAGACGACCGCGATGACCAGCAGGACGGCGAAGATGCGCATCCGCATCCCCGCCAGGTAGACGATGGCGATGAAGACGGGGAGCAGCGTGACCGCCGTGCCGAGATCGGGCTGACGCACGACGAGCAGAAAGGGCAGGCCCGTCAGCCCCCCGGCAATCGCCAGGTCGGCGGCCGTGGGAATCGTCCGCCGGTTTTCGCCGAAGAACTTCGCGAGGACGAGCGCCAGCCCCGCCTTCGCGAACTCGGAGGGTTGGAGGTAGAAGCGGCCGAGCGAGATCCAGCGTCTGGCGCCGCCCATCGACGTGCCGAACAGCATCACGTAGATGAGTAGCGCGAGCACGCCGACATAGATCAAGTGGGAATTGTCGCCGAGTGTCCGGTAGTCGACCCCGAGGCACGCGGCCAGGACGACCAGGCCCAGGACGATGGCGTAGATCTGCGTCACGTACAGCCGCGCGTTCGGGCCGCCCGCCGCCGCGCCCGTCGCGCTGTAGATCATGGCCACGCCGATGGCGCTGAGCGCGAGCATCGCGCCCAGGAGCAGCCAATCGATATGGTAGTAGAGACGGCGCTCAAGCATAGTGCCTATCAATTCTCACTGTCCTGCGGCCGCGCCAGCGGCCGCTGCCCACAGGAAGGGCGCCTTGTTGAATGGCGGCAGCGGCCGCCCTTCCTTTTTCGCAAAGAACGTCTCGATCACGTGCCGGGCGATCGGCGCCCCTAAATATCCATGCTCGGCGTGTTCCGCGAAGATCACGCCGGCGATCTGGGGGTTGTCCTTCGGTGCGAAGAACAGGAACCATCCGTGGTCCCGCAGGTCCTTGTCGGTCTTGCCGGCCTGCTGCTTCCCCTCGATCGAAATCACCTGCGCCGTGCCGGTCTTGCCGGCCACGTCGCGGCCCGGGATCCGGCCGCGCGCGCCCGTGCCGGCCCCGTTCACCACGAGCCAGAGGCCATCGTGGAGGACCTGAACGGTCTCGGGCTTCAGCTTCACGGCGTGGTCGGGCTCCGGCGCCTTGAACACCTGCCACCCCTTGCCTTCATCGACCGCCTTGACGAAGTGCGGCGTGAGGCGCGTGCCGCCATTGGCCACGGTCGCGATCATGACCGCCATCGAGATCGGCGTGACCCAGACCTGGCCCTGCCCGATCGACACCGAGATCGTCTCGCCCGCGTACCACTTCTCGCCCCGCCGCTGCAGCTTCCACTGGGTCGAGGGCACGAGGCCTTCCACTTCGTTGGGCAGGTCGATGCCGCTCTTCTGGCCCAGGCCGAGCGCGGTCGCCCACTTGTGAATCCTGTCGATGCCGACCATGTTGCCGAGCGTGTAAAAGTAGACGTTGCACGACTGCTCGATCGCGTGGCGCATGTCGAGCGTCCCATGGCCGCCCTTGAGGTGACACTTGAAGTAGCGGCCGTAGAAGTTTGCCCCGCCGGCGCAGTTCACTTTGAAGTCCGGCTTGACGATGCCCTCTTCGAGGGCGGCGGTGGCGACGGCGATCTTGAAGGTCGACCCGGGTTCATAGCGGCCCTGGATGGCTCGGTTCTGGAGTGGTTTCAACTCGTCGACGTTCAGCGCGGTCCACCTGTCGCGATCGATCCCGCCGGCGAAGGCGTTCGGGTCGTACGCCGGCAGGCTGACGAGCGCCAGCACCTCACCGGTGCTCGGGTCGAGCACCGCGGCGGCGCCGTTGTAGCCCAGCTCGCGGAAGCCATCCTCCGCCGCGCGCTGCAGGTCGTAGTCGATCGTCAGCTTGATGCGGCGACCCTCGGCGGGCGCGACCTCTTCGAGCGTTTTGATCTCACGCCCCACGCTGTTGACGACCACCCGGCGCGCGCCGTCCTCCCCCATCAGCAGCTGATTGTAGGTACGCTCGATCCCCGACTGGCCGACGATGGCGCCGCTGGCCAGTCCTTCGGCCTCCATCTGCGACTCGCCGACCTCGCCCACGTACCCGAAGGCGTGCGCGGCCAGCGCGTCGGTCGGGTAGCGGCGCACGGGCACACGTTCCACGATCACATCGGGCAGCTCGAAGTCGAGCCGGCGGGCCGTCACGGCGGCGACCTGCGCCAAGCTGGCGTCTTCGACGATGACGATCGGGCGGAAAGTCGGTTCGCGGCGGTGCCGATCGACCTGACGCCGGATGGCGTGCTCGTCCAGCCCGGTGACGGCCGCGAGCAGCCGGATCGTCCGGCCCAGGTCGTGGGTGTGCTCCCTCAGAATCGAGATACGGAACGAGTCGCGGTTCTCGACGAGCGGCCGCCCGTCACGGTCGAACAGCACGCCGCGCGGCGCGCGCAGCGCGAGCGTCCGCTGGTGGTTGTTCTCGGCCATCTCGTAGAACCGCTGGTGCTCGATGACCTGCACCCACCAGAAGCTCAGTGCCAGCACTGCGAAGATGCCGGTGATGGCGTACTGCACCACCGTCAAACGGATCACCAGACGACGACGGTCCTCAACGAGAGCCATGACAGCATCCGGTGCATTTGGAATCAATCACCAAATTCCCAATCACCAAATCACCAAATTCTCATATCCTGGGTCGTACCCGCAGTTTTCCGCGCCCCGCCGCCCGCCGCCGCTCCATCGCCCCCGGCAGAAACTCGACGATCTCGAAGAGCACGACGCCCAGCACGGCGCTCATGCCGGCCTGCGCCGCCATCCTCGAAAAGACGAGGTCGATCTGCCGCAAGCCGAGCAGGGCGTACATCCCTGCCAACACCAACGAGTGTGCCAGGCCCGCCGCGAAAAAGACGATCCCGCGAGCGGCCGCCTGACCCACGATGAAGTGTGTGCCCGCCACGCCGGTGAGAAACCCGATCACGGTTTTGGCCAGGCCGCCCATGCCCAGGATGCCGCTCGACAGCGCATCCTGCGCCAGTCCTCCAATCGTGCCGGCCACCACCCCGACCGTGGGCCCGCCGATGAGCGCCAGATACACCACCGCGACCAGCACCAGGTCCACGGCCACGGTCCCTCGCACCAGGAACCGCGTGAACGTCGTCTGCAGCGCCAGCGCGGCCGCGATGGTGACGAGGACGCCCGCGGCCCTCACTCGCCGCCGCCCCCGGGGCGAGTCACATCGGGCGCGAGCACGACCAGCACTTCCTCGATGGCCGCGAAGTCGACCGACGGCCGAATCCGAATCTCCTTGTAGCTGGTGCCCGCCTTCTCGATGTGTACGACGGCGCCGATCAGAAACCCCTTCGGGTAAATGCCGTCGATGCCCGACGTCACGACGTGGTCGCCTTCCTTCAGGTCGGCGGTTTCGGACACGTACTCGAACCGCAGCTCGCCGCCGCCGGTCCCGACCAGCACCCCCTGCGTGCGCGACCGCTCGACGAGCCCGCCCACCGCCGCGCTCCGATCGACCAGGAGCTGAACCGCTGCGGCATGCGCGCCCGGCGTCACGACGCGGCCCACGACCCCGGCGCCCGAGATCACCGCCATGTCGGTCCGGAGACCATCGGCGGTGCCTTTGTCGATCGTGACGGCCCGAAGCTCCGGCGTCGCACTCCCCGCAATCACCTCCGCGGCGATCGTCGGGAGCCGGGTGCGATCGCGCAACTGCAACAGTGCTCGAAGCGCCTCGCTCCGCTGCGCGGTCGCGCGCTCGCTCTGATACCTCACCTGCAGGTCGGACAGCTCACGCTTCAGTGCCTCGTTCTCTGTCCGAACCCCGCGAAGATCGAGGTAGCCGGCCCAGACGCCGCGCAGGGCCCCAACCCCGACGGCCGCGACCCGCTGGAGCTCGGAGAGCGCGCCGAACGTGACGGCCGACAGAATGGGCACCCCGGTCCGCGTAGTGACCTGCGCGGAAATCAGAATCAAATGGCCGACCACGGCCATGAGGAACAACGACCCCGTGCGGTGGCGAATCTGGAGGATGAACATGTCAACGCCGGGAGTCGGGACTCGGGATTCGGCACGCCCTGTCGCCAGTACTCGCTCAGCCACGAATCCCGACCCCCGACTCCCGAATCCCCTCTCGCGAAGCTAATCAATCGATATCTTCCTCAACAAGTTGAAGTCCGACAGCATCTTGCCCGCGCCGAGCACGACCGACGACAGCGGATCCTCGGCCATCGAGAGCGGCAGCCCCGTCTCCTCCCTGAGGCGCTTGTCCAGGTTTTTCAGGAGCGATCCGCCACCCGTCAGAACGATGCCGCGATCGACGATGTCGGCCGCCAGCTCGGGCGGCGTGCGCTCGAGCGCCACCCGCACCGCATCGATGATCACGTTGACCGTCTCAGCCAGCGCCTCGCGGATTTCCTCATCCGTGATCGTGATCGTCTTCGGCACCCCTTCAATCAAATGCCGGCCCTTGATCTCCATCGTCAGCCGCTCGTCGAGCTTGAATGCCGAGCCGATCTCGATCTTGATCTGCTCGGACGTCCGCTCGCCGATGAGCAGGTTGTACGTCTTCTTGATGTACTGGATGATCGCCTCGTCCATCTCGTTGCCGGCGACGCGCACCGCCTTGCTGTAGACGATGCCGGCCAGCGAGATGACGGCGATGTCGGTCGTGCCGCCGCCGATGTCGACGATCATGTTGCCGGCCGGCTCCGTGATCGGCATGCCGGCGCCGATCGCGGCCGCCATCGCTTCCTCGACCAGATGCACCTCGCTCGCCTTCGCGCGATAGGCGCTGTCCTTCACCGCGCGCTTCTCGACCTGCGTGATCTCCGACGGCACGCCGATCACGATCCGCGGCCGCACCCACATGTTGCGGTTGTGGGCCTTCTTGATGAAGTAGGTCAGCATCTTCTCGGTGACCTCGAAGTCGGCGATGACGCCGTCCTTCATCGGTTTGATGGCCACGATGTTGCCCGGCGTGCGGCCGAGCATGTCTTTGGCCTCGCGGCCGACCGCCTCGACGCGCCCGTTCACCTTGTTGATGGCGACGATGGAGGGCTCGTTGACCACGATCCCCTTGCCCCGCATGTAGACACAGGTGTTGGCGGTGCCGAGATCGATGGCGAGATCGCTCGAAAAGAGCGAGAAGAGCGAACGGAGACTCACGGAAAACTCCTGCGCCGGGCCGCTGGCACGAGTCGGCCCGCGAATAGTTGCCAGTGACCAGTTGCCGGTGGCCAGGTCAAAGCCGTCTTTAACTGGCTGCTGACCACTGGCCACTGGCCACTGTCCGTATCAGCGAAGAGGAACCGGTCCGGCGACGGCGATGTCGTTCTTCCCGCGGGCCTTGACTTCATACATCGCCGCATCCGAGGCCTGGACCAGCTCTTCCGGCGACCTGGCCGCATCGGGCAGCGTCGCCACCCCCACCGAGCAGGTGAGGTGAATCTCATGACCTTCCGCCGCGAGGAACCCGTGGGCCGCGACCCGCTCGCGCACGCGATGCGCGACCGCGAGCGCGCCTGACGCCCCGGTGTCCGGCAGCACCAGCGCGAACTCATCGCCGCCAAAGCGCGCCGCCACGTCGGTCTCGCGCCCGCACCAGCGAATCACCGCGCCGGCTTCGACGAGCGCGCGGCTGCCGGCGAGGTGCCCGTAGCTGTCGTTAATCGTCTTGAACCCGTCGAGATCGATGAACAGGAGCGAGAGCGGGCGCGCGGCGCGCGCCGATCGCTTTGTCTCCCGCGCGAGCACCTGGCGCAGGTAGCGCGAGTTGTAGAGGCCGGTCAGATCGTCGGTGACCGAGAGCGCCTCGGCTCGCTTGAACAGGAGCGCGTTTTCGAGCGCGGTCGCCGCGGTCTCGAGAAGCGGCAGCAGCGCGTCCCAGACGCGGCCCAGCTCGTGAGGTCGCGAGGTGGAGGCCGCATCCAGGCCGATCAGCACGCCGACGAGCCTTCCGCGTGATCGCAAGGGGAACCCGACGGCCGCACGCCCGTCGGTCGACCCGAACCGCGGATCCTGGGACACATCGGCCAGAATCAGCTTCTCACCGTGCTCGATCACCCACGAGGCAACGGCGGTGGCCAGCGGCTCGTCTCCTGTGGACAACCCCCGCTCGCTCACGAGCGACCGCTGCCCCGACGAGTTGGTCGCGAAGAGCGACCAGGTCCGGAGCTGCAGCCAATCCCCCACGTGCGCGATCAGGAGATCGCCGACGCGTCCCGGCTCGAGCGTCGAATGCACCGACCGCAGCAGCTCCAGGAGCGTGTCGCGACTCTCCAGCCGCACCGCGAGCGTCAGGCCCGCATCGCCGACCAGCGTCGGCCCATCGTCGCGCCGCACGACCGGGAAGGGCCGCTCGAAGTCACGGGGCGAAAGCGGCGCACTCATGGCAGGCCGTTGAGATTGAATCGGTGGGGGGAACGAGACCGCGTGAGGGCGCCTGATCGTCTCACGAACGAGGGTACCCGTCCTGACTCTGGGGCATTTGACCACCCCGTACCCACCATCGAGGATCGCGGAGGCAACTGGCGCTAAGTTCTTCTATACCACGTAAATATAGCACATCGGGGATCAGGGATCAGGGGTCAGGGGCCAGGGACCGATTGGAGACGCTTCGATCAATGACAATTCGACCGGAAGTGCGCACCCATGCGCCACCTGATCCGGGAACGTCGTTTCCCACACCTGGTAGCGGGCGGCTGCCCTGATTCCCAGCTTGCCCCTGATTCCTGGTCCCTGATCCCTGATCCCCGACCCCTGATAGGATCGCCCTATGACCATGCTCGACAAGATGCGGCGCCGCAAGAACCTGCTCAAATGGAGCCTGGCGCTGGTCGTCGTCTCTTTCATTCTCTTGTATGTCCCTGCTTTCATCCGCAGCGGAGCCGGTCCCGCCACCTCGAGCGACGTCGTCGCGCAGGTCGAAGGCCACGAGGTGACGGCCGGCGATTTCCAGCGCGCCTACCAGGGGCAACTGCAGGCCTATCGGAGCGCGTACGGCAGCAACATCAGCGAGCAACTTCTGAAGCAGCTCGGCATCGAGCAGCAGATCCTGCAGCAGATGGTCGACGAGCGCGCCGCGATCGCCGAAGCCGAGCGGCTCGGCATTCAAGTGAGCGACGAGGAAGTCGGCGATCGCATTCGGACGATGCCGGCCTTCCAGGTCAATGGACAATTCATGGGGGAAGAACGGTACCGCCAGTTGTTGAACATGCAGCGGCCGCCGATCTCGTACGCCGAGTTCGAGGAGAGTCTCAGGCGATCGATGACGGTTGAAAGGCTGCGCGCGGCCCTGACCGACTGGGTCACGGTCGCCGACACCGAGCTCGAAAAGGAATTCCGCCGTCGCAACGAGAAGGTCAAGCTGCAGCTTCTGGCGTTTCGCACCGACGATTTCCGCGGCAAGGTCGGCCTGGCCGAGCCGGAGGTGGCCGCCTACTTCGACACGAACAAGGACAAGTACCGCGTCGGCGAGCAGCGCAAGGTCCGGTATCTGCTGGTCGACGTGGACGCGATCAAAGCTCGCGTCAGCGTCTCGCAACGAGACCTCGAGCGCTACTACAACGACAACATCGAGCAGTACTCGACGCCCGAGCAGGTGCGCGCCAGCCACATCCTGCTGAAGACCGAGGGCAAGGATGAAGCGGCGGTACGGGCCACGGCCGAGAAGCTCGCGCAGGAGGCGCGCGGCGGCGCCGACTTCGCGGCGCTGGCCAAGAAGCACTCCGAGGACGAGGCGAGCAAGGAGAAAGGCGGCGACCTCGATTATTTCCCGCGGGGCCGCATGGTGGCCGAGTTCGACGAGAAGGCGTTCTCGATGCAGCCCGGCACCGTCAGCGATCCGGTGAAGACGCAGTACGGGTTCCACATCATCAAGATGGTGGACAAGAAGGCGGCGACGACCCGGACGCTCGACGAGGTCAAAGCGCAGATCACCGACCAGGTCGGCTTTCAACGGGCTCAATCACAGGCGGCGCAACTGGCCGAGAAGCTGGAGGCGCAGATCAGCAAGCCCGGCGACCTCGAGACCGTCGCGCGAGCCAATGGCTTCAGCGCGCAGGAAACCGGCTTCTTCAGGCGCGACGAGCCCATTCTGGGGCTGGGCGCGGGACCGGACATCAGCCAGCGTGCGTTCGAGCTGAAGGACGGCGAGGTCACGGGCCACCTGCGCGTGCCGCGCGGGTTCGTCTTCCTCGCCCTGGCCGGGAAAAAGGACCCGTACCTGCCGAAGCTGGACGAGGCGAAGGACAAGGTTCGGGACGATCTGACCCGCGAGAAAGCGACCGCGCTCGCCAAGCAGAGGGCGGCCGAGGTCAAAGGCTCCGCGAAGGGCGACCTGGCCGCCGCGGCCAAGGCCGCGGGCATCGAGCTCAAAACGACCGAGCTCGTCGCCAGGGATGCGGCGCTGCCCGAAATCGGCGTCAGCGCGGCGGCCGATCGGGTCGCGTTTGCGCTGCCGGTCGGTGAGGTCAGCGACCCGATCGTGACCGACACCGCGACGGTCGTGATCAAGGTGCTGGAACGCAGGGACACGACGCGCGAAGAGTTCGCTGCCGGCAAGGAACAGCTGCGCGACGATCTGCTGGCCGAACGGCGGAACCGCTTCTTCAGCTCCTACATGGTGAAGGCCAAGCAGCGGATGGAGATTCAGATTAACCGCGAAGTGCTAGGACGCCTGATTGGGATTTAGGGAAACCTTTGAACCGTCAGCGCAAGAACCCCATCGGCATAAGCGCAAGGAGCTCGCCCCGCCTGAACAGGCGCATCGGCGCCGTCAGGGCGCCCAGCGCGCGGCGGTCGTTCATCCCCAGCCACCGACCGAGCCCGGCCTGTTCGAGCGACGAGAACTGCTCGAGCAGCAGCTCATAGACGCTGCGGCGCGGCGGGTATACCACGATCTCCACTTCCTGGTCGGCCGCGATCTTCGCGCGTTGTTTCGCCAACGCGACGGCGCGATCGAGCCCGCCCAGGTCGTCGACGAGCCCAATCTGCCGGGCCTGCTTCCCCGTCCAGACCCGGCCCTGCGCGACGGCGTCCACCCGTTCGGGCGTCATCCCGCGCGATTCGGCAATCTTTTCGATCCACTGGTCGTAGTACGCCTGCATCTGCTCCAGGATCTTCGCGCGCTCTTCCGGCGAGTAGGCACGAACGGGCGACTGCATGTCCGCGAACCTGCCGTTCTTCACGCCGTCGATGGTCGCCCCGAGCTTGGCAAAGGTCCCTTCGGTGACCATCTTCCCGCTGTAGATGCCGATTGACCCAGTCAACGTGCCCGGCTGCGCGACGATATCCGATCCGGCCATCGAGATGTAGTAGCCGCCCGAAGCCGCCAGGTCCGACATCGAGATCACGACCGGCTTGGCCGATCGGCCCTGCCGCGTGATGAGCAGCTCGCGCCAAATCGAATCGGACGCCACGGCCGATCCGCCGGGGCTGTCGACGCGCAGCACGATCGCCCGCACCGACGAGTCGCCGCGCGCCTTCCTGACGTAGTCGATGAGGGTCTCGGAACCGACGACCGGCCCATCGCTGGGACTCCAGCCGCTCCGCCCGGTGTTGATGACGCCGACGGCGTAGATGACGGCCACACGCGGGCCCCGGTTGAGGCCGAGGCTCGACGGCCGGACGCCGTCGTACTCCTCCGCCGTGACGCGCCGCCACTCGCGGGTGCCCATCTGCACCTTGTCGTCGATCTGATCTTCGTACGCCAGATCGTCGATGAGGCCGACGCGCAACGCCTCCTCCGGCAGGAATGGTCCCTGATCGAGCAGCGCGCGGACCTCGGCGACGTTCTTCCGCCGCCCTTCGGCGATCGCGCCGACGAGCTGGTCGTAGAGATCGCGGTTGAGCGAAGCCGCCATGTCGCGATGCGCCGTCGTGTAGCCCTTTTCGGTGAAGAGGTTGATCGCGGTCTTGTACTCGCCGACCGCAAGCATGTCGGGATAGGTGCCGATCTTGTCGAAAGTCCCCCGCAGGAACAGGTCGTAGCTGGCGAGGCCGTTCAGCTCGAGGATGCTCGTCGGCATCAGGAAGATGCGATCGCACGCGGTCGCGAGGTAGTACTCGCGCTCCAACCCGTCTTCGAGGTAGGCGATCGCCGGTTTCCCCGACTTCCGGAAGTCGACAATCGCATCGCGGATTTCCTGGAGCTTGGCCCAGAACGGCGTCTGCAGCCCGGAGGGCGCGATCATCACGCCCCTGATGCGTGCGTCCGTCTTCGCCTTCCGCAGGTTGTCGACAATGGCCCGCACGGTTCTCGGGCGGGGTCCGCGCACGAGGCCGATCACGTCCTCCCTCGACTCGTCGAGCTGGCCGGGGATCGGCAGGACGAGGGTCGCGTTCGCCGGCACGGCGGGCTCCCGCGAGATGACCACGTACAGGATTAGCAGCGCCGCCGCCGAGATCGCGCACGCGACGACGACCATGCTGACGACGAACGTCACTCCGCGCCAAAGCGCCACGGCGGTGCCTCCTTCGAAGGGCGTAACCGAGCGAGTATAGCAGCACCCGAATCGGGGATCAGGCGTCGGGGCTCCCCCTACTTGGCGCGTAAATTGTAATGGTCCAACAGTCGAGGTGATGTTGTGTACAAGACGACTTCGAGGGCCCCTGCAATGGTCGCGCTGGCTTTCGCTTCACTCTTGCTCGCCGGGGTGGCGCCCGCCGCGGCGCAGGTCGCGCCGGGGGTTCAAGCCGGCATCAGCAACGATCCCGATCAGTTCTTCGCTGGCGCGCACGTCGAAACTCGTCCGCTGGTGGACCAGCTGAGGTTCCGGCCCGGGGTCGACTTCGGGTTCGGCGACCACGTGACCCTCGTCGCCGGCAACCTCGACTTCGTGTATCGCCTGCCCTTCCCACGATCGTCCTGGGCGTTGCAGGTTGGCGGCGGCCCCGCGGTGAATTTTTTCAAGTTCGATCGCCACAGCGACGTCGAAGGCGGCTTCAACCTGCTGCTGGGCGTGCGGCACCGGGAAGGCTTCTTCACCGAGCTGCGTGTCGGGATGATGGACAGCCCCGATCTCAAGTTCGCGATCGGGTACACGTTCAGGTAATGCAGCTCTCAGCCATCAGCTCTCAGCTATCAGCTCGTATGAACCAAAGTTGCTGACCGCTGATAGCTGACAGCTTGTTATAATTGAAAGTCCTGCCTCGCTCGATCTTCTTCTGTGCGGAAGTGGCGGAACTGGCAGACGCGCAAGCCTCAGGAGCTTGTGGCCGCAAGGTCGTGGAGGTTCAAATCCTCTCTTCCGCACCAGCCTTCGCTCACGCGGGCAAAACGAGCGTGAGCTTCGGCCGGCGAGCCATCCGAAGGCTGTCCGCCGTCGCTTCAGCGAAGGCTGACCATCGAAAGACCCTCAGGCCCACTCCCAGCAGGCGCGCCAGGCGATCGCCATGCGGTGCGAGTTGCTCGACGGACACGACGAGCGTCAGCACCGCACGGCAGGATGGGGAAACGCCGGGATTCGCGGGCGGAGCCCCCATCTCGTCTGTTCCTGTATCGGAACGGTCGAGGTGTGCCGTTATGGACCCCGGGGTATGCGCTACTATTAGCCGGCTCGTCCCACGGCCCGGCGACGGCTCGGCCCCTCCTCGCGAGGCCCGGCTGAAGCCGGGCGCCAACGACCGCAAGGATGCCGCCATGGCTGACTACAGACTGATCGGCAAGAACTACACGACGCCCGATCTCGTGGCGAAGGTGACGGGCAAGGCGAAGTACGCCGAGGACTATCGGGCGGACGGGATGCTCTTCTGCAAGCTGCTGCTCAGCCCGATGCCGCACGCGCGGGTGCGGCGCATCGACACCCGCGCGGCCCTGGCGATGCCGGGCGTGCGGGCGATCCTGACGGTGGACGACCTTCCTGGCGACGCGGGCGGAGGCGAACGTCCGTTGACCAACGAACCGGTGTATCAGGGCGAACCGATCCTCGCGGTCGCCGCCGTCGACGAGCTCACGGCCGCCAACGCGATCGAGCAGATCCACATCGACCTCGAGCCGCTGCCCTTCGTCGTCGATCCGGTCGAAAGCCTGCGGCCGACCGGCGCCAACGCGCGGTTGCAGGGCAACGTCTGGATGACGACGCCGCCGGCGCAGGGCGCTCCTCCGCAACAGGCCCGCCCGGAGATCAAGACGTTGAAGTGGACCGAGCAGGACTTCGAGGAAGAAAAGGAAGGCCGGCTCCCGATCGGCAAGGCGGCCGAGGAATGGATGTACGGCAACCTCGACGCCGGCTTCAAGGAGGCCGCCGTCGTGCTCGACGAGACGTTCGTCGTGCAGTCGACTGGTCACCAGCCGATGGAGACCCGCACGTCGATGGCGTACTGGCAGAACGGCAAGCTGTTTCTCAGCTGCTCGACGCAGAGCATCGTCCGCACCGTGGATCCGGTGGCGCGGTGGGTCGGGATCGATCCGTCGCAGGTCGTCCTCATCAGCGAGTACACCGGCGGCGGCTTCGGCAGCAAGGGAGCGGGCGCGATTTCAATGGCCATCCCTGCCCTTCTCTCGAAGAAGACCGGCACGCCGGTCATGATGCGCATCAGCCGAGAGGAAGAGCACTACATCGGCCGCGCCCGCACCGGCATGACGGGGCGCGCGAAGATCGGC
This sequence comes from Acidobacteriota bacterium, assembly GCA_016178075.1. Classification (GTDB taxonomy): domain Bacteria; phylum Acidobacteriota; class Vicinamibacteria; order Vicinamibacterales; family JACQTH01; genus JACQTH01. The sequence goes on along the minus strand of JACOUA010000414.1, from coordinate 11,816 downwards.
TTCCGCAAGGACGGCCGCATCACCGCGCTCGATCTCTTCATCGTCCAGGACAACGGCGCGTACGGGCCGATGGGCGACCACCGGTCGGCGGGGAACGCCGCGTCGCTCATCTATCAGCCGCTGTCGATGCGGTGGCGCGCGGTCAACGTCCTCACGAACACGCCGCCGCGCACCCAGCAGCGCTCGCCGGGACCGATGCAGGCGAACACCATCATCGAGCCAATCGTCACGAAGGCGGCGAAGAAGCTCGGGATCGACCAGCTCGAGATCAGGAAGGTCAACTCGCCCGAAGGCAAGGCGCTGTATGGACCGCCGGGGGCTACCGGCCAGCGGCGACATGTCACGAGCGCGTTCGTCAAACAGGCGATCGATCGCGGCGCCGATCTCTTCAAATGGAACGAGCGGAAGGCGCGATCCGGCAAGCGCGTCGGCTCGAAGGTGCGCGGCATCGGCGTGGCGGTCGGTCCACATGGATCCGGATCGATTGGGTACGACGGTCTGATGACGATTCGCCCCGACGGCCGGCTCTACGTGCAATCCGGCATCGGGAACCTCGGGACCCACTCGGTCATCGACGTCGCGCGCGTCGCCGCCGAGGTGTTGGCGATGCCGTGGGAGAAAGTCGAGGTCATTTGGGGCAACACGAGCCAGAACCTCCCGTGGTCCTGCATGTCGGTCGGCAGCCAGACGACGCACGCGATGACGAGGGCGAATCACGCGGGCGCGATGGACGCGAAGCGCAAACTCCAGGAGCTCGCCGCGAGGGACCTTGGCGGATCACCGGACGATTACGAGCTGGGAAGCGAGCGCGTCTATCGCAAGGGCAACCCGCGACGTGGCTTGACGTATTCGCAGGCGGCGACCCGATCGATCCAGCTGGGCGGAAAGTACGACGGTCACGAGCTTCCGGACGACATCCACCCGTTCACCGCGACCTCCGCGAAGGCGCTCGCCGGGCTCGGGCTGATGGGGGTCGCGAAGGACAACTACCCGCGCGATGGGGACACCTACTCGTTTGTGGTTGGATTCGCGGAAGTCGAGGTGGACGTCGAAACCGGCGAGCCAACACTCATCGACTACCTCGGCGTCGCCGATGTCGGCACGATCCTCCACCCGCGCAGTCTCGGTGGACAGATTCTCGGGGGGAGCTGCCTCGGGATCGGTCACGCGCTCACGCAGAAGTGGGCCTACGACGAGCAGTACGGCAGGCCGGTCGCGAAGCGGTTTCACCACACCAAGCCGCTCACCATCCTCGACATCCCGGCTACCATGCAGTGGGACGCGCTGGACATCCCGGATCCCGAGACACCGGTGGGCGCGCGTGGCGTCGGCGAGCCGCCGGTCGGCGCCGGCGTCGGGTCCGTGCTGAACGCCATCGCGGACGCTGTCGGCGAAGATGTCTTTCGCCGCGCTCCGGTCACGGCCGACATCATCCTGATGTCGCTCGAGCACGGCCAACGGATGCACGAGCCGCTCAAGGCGCACGTCTAAGAACTCGGGGGGCGGGGTTCGGGATTCGGGATTCGTAAGTCGTCAGGAGTCAACGAATCCCCAATCCCGAATCCCGAATCCCGAGTCCTGTCTGGAGTTGCGGCCGTGTTTGCATCGTCTTGTCGGGTCGCATACACTGGGTGAGCTTGGAAGTTCAGCCTGCCCGCTTTGTCCCGCGCTCAGAGCCGACCGAGCCTTTTCTGACTCGCTCCCTCAGATCGTGATCGCCAAGCGAAGAGTGGAAGTCCACTCAGGCCGACTTTCCTCATTGTCCGCGGATCCTCAGGTCGCGCGGGCCGCGTTCGAGAGCGAACGCCAGGAGTAGCTAGCATGGGTCGGAAGTTGTACGTCGGGAACCTCCCCTACACGACCGGCGAGGCGGAGCTCGAGCAGCTCTTCGGCCGGTTCGGCTCGGTCGAGTCGGTGCGCGTCATGCGCGACATGGCGACGGGACGGCCTCGGGGCTTTGCGTTTGTCGAAATGGCGACGGACGAAGAAGCCCAGGCCGCGGCGAGCAATCTGAACGAAACGCAGCTGGAAGGACGGACGCTGGCCGTCAACGAGGCGCGTCCGAAGCCGGAGCACTCCGGCGGTGGCGGCGGCTTCGGCCGTCGTGGCGGGGGTGGCGGCGGCGGTGGTCGGCGCCGCGAGCCGCGCTGGTAGGTATCAGCTCTCAGTTTCCAGTGGAGCCTTGACCGCGGGGCGGACCTTCTGAGGGTCCGCCCTTCTTCTTTTCGCCCTAACGCTGACAGCCGCCCCCCTCCTTCACCCCTTGACGACGCCATCAGACGATGACATCGTCGTCGTCAGAGGTCGAGGAGGAGAAGTGTGGCTATGCAAGCCAGTCAGGTGCCGGCACCGCTCAGGGAGCGGTTGGGCCCGGACGCCACCAGCGGCCTACTCGATCTGCTACAGGACGCGCGCGACGAGTGGCGTAGCGACGTGGTGAGCCTCTGCACGGAACGATTCGAACGACGTCTCGTGGAGGAGACCTCGAAGCTTCGGGTCGAGATGGCCCAAGGATTTGGCCAGCTCCGCGCAGAGATGGCGCAAGAGTCCGCCCAGCTCCGCGGAGAAATGGCGCAAGGGTCCGCCCAGATCCGCGCAGAGATGGCTCATATCCGAGAAGAGATGGCGCGGGGGTTCTCGACCGAGCGCGGCGAACTGATGAAATGGATGTTCCTCTTCTGGGTCGGGCAGGTCGTCGCCATGGCCGCCATCATGAGCGCAATGCTGCGCCCGCTTAGGTAGCACCCCCTGGATGGCGGACCCTGACGGTCCGGCTTGGGCTAGAATGCCCCCGTGTCATCCCTCGCCGGGCGGACGCTCTCCCACTATCAGATCCTCGACGAAATCAGCCGCGGCGGCATGGGCGTGGTCTACCGCGCCGTCGACACGCGCCTGAACCGCGAGGTCGCGCTCAAGGTCCTCCCGCCGGAGCTGCTCTCCGACGCCGACCGCCGCCAGCGGTTCCTCCAGGAAGCCCAGGCCGCCTCCGCCATCGAGCACCCGAACATCGCCGTCATCCACGAGATCGACGAGGTCGACGGCATCAGCTTCATCGCGATGGAGCTGATTCGTGGCGACAAGCTGGACGACATTCTGGCGCGTGGGGCGCTGCCGCCGACGCGCGCGCTCGAGCTCGCGACCGAGATCGCCGAGGGTCTGGCGCGCGCCCATGAAAAGGGGATCGTCCATCGCGATCTGAAGCCGGCAAACGTGATGGTGACCGCCGACGGCCACGCGAAGATCATCGATTTCGGGCTGGCGAAGCTGGTCGAGCCGCTGGGCGGCGATCTGAGCGGCGAAACCCACCTCGAAGGCCGCACGGATCCGGGCGTCGTGCTGGGCACGGTCGCCTACATGTCGCCGGAGCAGGCGCGGGCGGCGAAGGTGGACCATCGCAGCGATATCTTCAGCTTCGGCATCGTGGTGTACGAAATGCTCGCCGGCCGGCCACCGTTTCGCGCGGCGAGCGGGCTCGACACGCTGCACGCCATGCTCAATGCCGAGCCGCCGCCCGTCGGACCGCTCGGGCCGCAGGTGAGCGCGGAGGCGACAGCCGACATCCAGCGCCTCCTCGACAAGTGCCTGGCCAAAGATACCGCGTCGCGGTATCAGGGCATGCGCGATCTCGTCGTTGATCTGCGCGCCGCCCGGCGTCGGCTGGAATCGGGCGCGGTTGCGGGTGTGGTGTCGAAAAGCGGCGCCGGGGCCCGACCGGCGGCCCGCGTACCCCTCACGTCTCGCGTGTCGCTCGGTTGGATGATCGGCGCGGCCCTGATTGTCGTGACGGTCATCGTGGCGGCCGCGCTGCTCTTACGCACGCGCCGGTCGGAGGTCGCGCTGGCGCCGGGCGAGAAACCGTCGGTCGCGGTTCTCTATTTCGAGAACAACACCGGCAACCCGTCGCTCGACTGGCTGCGGACCGGCCTCACCGACATGGTGGTGACCGATCTGTCGCAGTCGCCCGACGTCGAAGTGCTGGGCACGGACCGCCTCTACCAGATCCTCAACGAGATGCGCCGCGCTGACGACAAGGTCGTGTCCTTCGACACCGTGCAGGAGCTCGCCAAGCGCGCTGGCGTGAAGACCGTGCTGCTCGGCAGCTACGTGAAGGCGGGCGATACGATCCGGATCAACATCAAGCTGCAGGAGGCGACGAGCGGGCGCATCATCACGGCGGAGCGCGTCGAGGCGGCGGGCGAAGCCAACCTCTTTCCCACCGTCGACGACCTCACCCGGCGCATCAAGGCGAAGTTCCTGCCGGGCAGCGTGAATCCCGCAAAAGGCCTCCTGACGACGCCCGTCACGGTGTCCACGTCGGCGCCCGGCGTCGACCGCGACCTGCGAGATGTGACGACGTCCTCGATTGAGGCGTACCGTTACTACGCCGAAGGGATCAACCTGCACGAACGCTTCCGCGAGCAGGAGGCCGTGCCGCTGCTCGAGAAAGCCGGCTACTGGGGCGGCGGCGACATCGACCGCGACCGCGTCGCCGACGCGCGTAAGAAGCTGGGATAACGCAGGTTTCAGGTCTCAGCTTTCAGCTCTCAGCCAGACTCGGGGTGGTCATGGCGCCCGGCTGTAAAGGTTGTGAAGAACTCACCGCGGAGCACGCAGAGAACGCAGAGAATTTCTAAGCAGAAACCTTTACGATCTCTGCGATCTCTGCGCCCTCTGCGGTTTATTTCGCAGGCTCTGTAGCCGGGCCTCGTCACGGCCGCCTGAAGGCGGGCACCACGACTGTTTTTCCTGTACGATCTCGTTTCATATGAAGCGTCTCGGGATCCCGATCCTGGCCGGCGTGTTCCTCGGGGTGTCGCTCTCCGCCCAGCGGCCGCTCGATCTCCGAGCCATTCAACCGGTGTCTTTGGCGGATCTGCGCGCCTGGGACGCGCAGGTCACGCAGTTGGCGCGGGACGGCGACCTCCGCGTGACGTCGCTCGAACCCGATACGCTGATCGACGGCCGCGCGCATGAACGCCTCGCGCAGCATCACCGCGGTGTGCGCGTCGTGGGCGCCGATGTCGCGCGCCAGCTCGACCAGAGCGGCAAGGCGGTCTCGATGTTCGGGATGCTCTATGCCGACATCGACGTCGATGTCACGCCGGGCCTGACCGTGGACGAAGCGAAGACGCTCGTCGAGCGCATCTCCGGCCAGGCGCTCGGTCCGGCACTCACGCCCGAGCTCGTGATCCTCCCGCTGCAGGATCGGTTCGTGCTCGGCTATCGTGGCCGCGCGGCCACCGAGGACGACATTCGCGTCTACTACCTCGACGCCAACACGGGCGACGTGGTCCTGTCCTACAGCGACATGGAGTCGCAGCAGGCGACGGCGGTTGTCGGAAGCGGAACGGGTGTGCTGAGCGATCCGCAGAAGATGAGCGTCTCGCTCCTCTCGGGCGTCTTCTACGCGGTCGATGCGCTCCGGCCCCCGGTCTCGCTCATCACGTTCGACATGAAAGGCGATCTGAACCGGGTCATGGACTTCCTGAACGGAAGGGTGTCGCTCGGTCTAACCGATCGCGCGCAGCGCTCGGACAACGCCTGGACCGACCCGGTCGTCGTGGACGCCCACGCCTATGCCGGGTACACCTACGACTACTACTTCAAGCGGTTCGGACGACGGGGTTTGAACGACAACAATTCGAGAATGCTCCTGCTCGTGCACCCCGTCAGGCGCGAGGATTACGGCGGCGCGTCTTCGAGCGTGCGCGGCTCGTATTATCAGAACGCGTTTTACTCCGGCAGCGGGGTGGTCGTACTGGGCGAAGGCCTGCCGACGAACATCAGGGACTCGAGTGGACGTGCCTGGACCTATCTGGCCGGCTCGCTCGACGTCGTCGCCCACGAGCTGACCCATGGGGTCACGGGGTTCACCTCTAATCTGATTTACATGAACGAGTCGGGCGCCCTCAACGAATCGTTCTCGGACATGATGGGCACCTCCGCCGAGTTCTTCTTCCAGCAACCCGGATCGGGGCTTCTGCGGGCCGACTACATTCTCGGCGAGGACGTCATCACGACCGGCATCCGGTCGATGCTGAACCCCCGCGCGTTCGGCCATCCCGATCATTACAGCCTCCGCTTCACCGGCACGACGGACAACGGCGGCGTGCACAGCAATTCAGGCATCTCGAACCACGCGTTCTACCTGGCGATCGAGGGCGGCACGAACCGGACTTCCGGGCTGAGCGTGCAGGGCGTGGGCGCCGGCAACCGCGAGCAGATCGAGCGGGTGTTCTACCGCGCCTTTACACAGATGCTCCCGTCGAACGCCACGTTCGCCGTCGCGCGGGCCGCGACGATTCAAGCGGCGCGCGACTTGTACGGCGCCGGCAGCGCCCCGGAACGCGCCATCACGCAGGGCTGGACCGCAGTCGGTGTCCAGTAGCTCACCACAGAGAGCACAGAGACCACAGAGCAAAACTGATCTCTGTGATCTCCGTGGTCTCTGTGGTGATCGTGGGTAAATCGATGCATCAGCTCGTCTTGATCCGCCACGGCGAGAGCACGTGGAACAAAGAGAACAGGTTCACCGGGTGGACCGACGTGCCGCTGTCGCCGAAAGGCGTCGAGGAAGCGAGCGCCGCGGGCGGCCTGCTGCGCGAGGAAGGCTTCCGGTTCGACGTCGCCTACACCTCGCTCTTGAGGCGCGCGATCAAGACGCTCTGGATCGTGCTGGAGCGGATGGATCTGATGTGGATCCCGACGCGCCTGGACTGGCGGCTGAACGAGCGGCACTACGGCGCGCTGCAGGGACTGAACAAGGCCGAGACCGCCGCAAGGCACGGCGAGGCCCAGACGCACCTCTGGCGCCGCAGCTACGACATCCCGCCGCCGCCGCTGGCGGCTGACGACCCGCGCGGCCCGGCGCGCGATCCGCGCTACGCCGGCGTGCCGCCTTCATCGCTCCCGCTGACCGAGAGCCTCAAGGACACGATCGCCCGCGTCCTCCCCTGCTGGCACGAGGCGATCGCGCCCGCGATCCGCCGCGGCGAGCGAGTCGTCATCGCCGCGCACGGCAACAGCCTGCGCGCGCTCGTGAAGTATCTGGACAACGTCTCCGACGAGGAGATCGTGGATCTCAACATCCCGACCGGAATCCCGCTCGTCTACGATCTCGACGACAGTCTGGCCTCAATCGGGCATCGATATCTCGGCGATCCCGACGCGGTCGCCCGCGCCACCGACGCCGTCGCCAACCAGCTCAGGCAGCGGTAGCGGAGACCTTCAGGTCTGTGAAGGCCTACAGGCCTTCGCTACTGGGTTATGATTCGCCGACGGAGGTGGCTATGAAGTTCCGGTCCCACTGCGCTGTGCCGGTCGCGCTCGTCCTCCTTGCTTGTGGCGTCACGATGCCGCTCGTCGAGTCGCCATCGGCCCAGACGCCTGCACAGAAAACGGCCTCGCCGTATTTCCCGCCGCGCCACGACTGGGAGTGCCGCAAGCCCGACGAGGTCGGCCTCGAGGCGACGAAGATCGAGCAGGCCGTGGCGTTCGTGAAGACCAAGGAGAACCCCAATCCCCGGGACCTCGAGATCGATCACGCGATCACGTTCGGCCGCAACGAGCCGTACGACAACCTCATCGGCCCGACGAAGGAACGCGCCCCGCTGAACGGCCTCATCATCAAGAACGGCTACCTCGTCGCCGACTGGGGCAGCACGCGACAAGTCGACATGACGTTCAGCGTCACGAAGACCTTTCTCTCGACGGTCGTCGGGCTCGCCTGGCAGAAGGGCTTGATCAGGGACGTGAACGACCTGGCGCGCGACTACATGCCGACGCCCGAGCTCTTCGACGGCCCGCACAATTCCACGATCACCTGGGATGACCTGCTCCGCCAGACGAGCGACTGGCAGGGCACCCTCTGGGGCAAACCCGACTGGGCCGACCGGCCGGAGGGCGAACGGTCGTCGGACTGGCCGAACCGGAAGCTGTGGGAGCCCGGAACCCACTACAAGTACAACGACGTCCGCGTAAACCTGCTCGCGCTCGTCGCGCTGCACGTGTGGCGGCGCCCGCTCCCCGACGTGCTGCGCGAGGAGGTCATGGGGCCGATTGGCGCCTCGAACACCTGGCGCTGGCACGGCTACGAGAACTCGTGGATCGAGCTGGACGGCCAGAAGATGCAATCGATGACCGGTGGCGGCCACTGGGGCGGCGGGATGTTCATCAGCGCGCATGACATGGCACGCTTCGGGTATCTGTTCCTCCGAAACGGCCGCTGGAAGGACAAACAGGTCGTGTCCGAGAAGTGGATCCAGATGGCGCGCACGCCGGGCAAGGCCAACGCCGAGTATGGCTTCATGAACTGGTTCCTGAACACGGGGCGTAAGCCGCTCCCGAGCGCGCCCGAGTCGAGCGTCACGTTCCGCGGCAACGGTGCCAACATCATCTACATCGACTGGGAGCACGATCTCGTCGTCGTGGTGCGCTGGATCCAGGGCGGCAGCGCCCTCAACGACTTCATCGGCCAGGTGCTCGGGGCCATCAAGCCAACGACGACCTCACAATAATGTTCACGACTCACCACAGAGCTCGCAAAGAACACAGAGAGAGTGCCAAGGTTTTCTCTGTGGCCTCCGTGGCCTCCGTGGTGAGCTGTTTGTGCTGAGTTTCTGAGAGTTGCGCGTGCCTGATCCTCCTGCCAAGTGCCTCCTGCTCGTGGAAGACGACGCTGCCGTCCGGACGATGCTGGCGAAAAACCTCAGGGAGCGCCGGTTTCGCGTCATCGAGGCGGCCGACGCCGAGGCCGCGCTCCGGCTCGCGGACGCTGAGGCCGGCGCGGTCGACCTCCTGGTGACCGACGTCATGATGCCGGGCCTAAGCGGCGCGGGGCTGTCCGTGCGCCTCCGCGAGCGCTGGCCGGCGATGCGCATCCTCTTCATCTCCGGCTACGGCGCCGTCGTCGTCAGCGACGCCCCGCGCGAAGGCGCCGCCTACCTGCAGAAGCCGTTCAGCCTGGACAACTTCGTCGGCAAGATCGAAGAGCTGCTGGCGGAGACAACGTAAGGAACGCGAGGGGATCGAGGATCGGGGGTCGGGGGTCGGTATTTGAATGTCCCTGATCCCTGACCCCTGATCCCTGATCCGCATCAACACTTCCTGCAGAAAAGCGTGCTGTACACGAGTCTGTGAAGCCCTCCACGTGATGCGTCGCTAATCCACGACATCTACAGGTTTTTGCCCCGCCGGCCAGCGTCGCATCCGCGCGGCACGGTCAGACGCGGCCACGCTCCGCGTTGACGCCAAACATTAGAGCCCGCCCACATCTTCTCGGGTATCTGCGAATCTGCACATGTTTTCCCCTCAGGCACATGAGTTGCTCAGGACTTCCGCATTCGGCAGTCGGTCGGACCTAAGGACCCGTCCCGGAATAAGTGGGCCATTCTGGGCGTCGAGGCGCCCGCCCGCATACCGGGCGTATGTAAGCGACGAGCAACGAAGCCCGGCGGGATGCCTCGGCGTCCAGAATGGTGCACTTATTCCGGGACGGGTCCTAAGCGCGGTTGCGGGGCCGCGCGGGCCGCCCCTGGCGGGGCGGCCCATTTACGCACAGGAGGCTTGCCATGCGTCCCCGCATCTTCCGTGACGGTCGTATGTCGCTCGTCGAGATGACGATCGACCCGAGGTGGCTCCGGTTTGGCGTGGCGTTGGGCCTGCTGGCGCTGGGGACACTCTCGCTGCCCGCTGGCTCGCCGTCTTCCAAACCGCCGCCCCTGCCCACGGCCACGGAGCGGTCGGCACCCGGCGTGGCGGGCTCGGATGCCAGGGTAGCCGCCGAGGCCCTGGACACGGACAGCCACTCGCGGAGGCAGTTGCTCGCCACCGCCCTGGCCAGCCGGTGAAGCCGGGCGATGTTCTCGCGGCCGACGAACTACGTTTGATCGACTAGAGGCTGAGCGTCACGCAACCCTTTAACGGAGCTGTTCCGTCAGGCAGGAATGCTCATGCGTCGACGTGTCTTCCAACCCCACGGCCTCTCGCTCGTCGAGACGACCATCATTCTTTTGGTCTTGATGGTTCTCACCGGCGTGTTGGCGCCCTCCATCAACGACTTCGTCAACGACGCCAAGGACGTCAAGGTCAAAGAGGATTGCGAGGCGATTGGCGCGACCGTCATGCGCCTGGCGCGCGACGTCGGCCCGTGCCTGCGCAACATCACCGCCGACCCGTGCATCAAGATCAACCGTGTCGACGTCCTCTACAGCGACGGCGACTCGATCTCGTTCGCCGACGACATCGATTCGTCGACGGCGCCCGACTTCAGCCATCCCGACATCGACGGCGCCGGCTTTCTCAACTGGGACATGGGGCCCGTGAGCGGCGACACGATGGAGAGCCAGTTCCTCCAGAACTTGCCGACCTACGGGACGCCGGGTACCGTCGGGAACCACAACCCGCTCGCGGGCTTCCGGGTGCCAGGGCCCGCGTTCTTTCTGGGCTGGCGCGGCGCCTATCTCGAGCCGCATGTCGGCCCGGATCCGCACGGCAATCCCTACGTCGTCAACTCGGTCTTCCTGTCGGTCGCGACGGATGCGACAGCGGGCAGCGGCGAGGGACAGCGCAGCGGCGGCTGGGACCGCGACGTGATCTGCGTGTCGGCTGGCCGCAATCGCCGGTTCGAGACGCCGTTCGGAGGGAACTCGACGAAAGGCACCGCGCGCACCGGCGACGACTTCGTGTACGTGATCTCGGGCGATACACGGTGAATTTGGCGATCTGGCCATTGGGCGATTTGGCGATTGATTGCTTGATTCGTTGATTTGACGCCGCGCCCGTCGAGAGACGGTCAACCTGGCGGCGACGGAGATGATCATGGTTTCGACCGCACGCGGCGTCCGTGTTCGGCAATTCGCGGTGGCGGCGGCGATGCTCGCCGTCGGCGCGACCGGCCTGCCAACCGCTCGTGGGGTCCGCCTGCAGGCGGAAGATCTTCCGGCTAAAGCCGGAAGCCACGAAAAGGCGGCTCAAGCCAGGCACGAAAACGGGGCAATCGCCAAATCGTCAGATCGCCAAATCGCCAAATTCAAGGAGTCGTATGGCCGCCTGCCTTTGAGCTTTGAAGCCAACCGGGGTCAGACGGATCCGCAGGTGAAGTTCACGACCCGCGGCCGTGGCGCGCAGCTGTTTCTCACGCAGACCGGCGCCACGTTCCTGCTCAGCGATACAGCGCCTGCGGCCGCTGTGACGAGCGAACCTTCTAGCAGCGGGAGTCGAGGAGCAGCAGCTCGCGGGGCCAACGGGGATCGAGGGGTCCCCGGATCAAACAATGAGCCGCCGCGGAGCCCAGTCGCAGCTCTTGGGAGGGGCGGAGCGGCCGCCCCGCGAGCACTAAAAAAAGGCGCGGCCGTCCGCATAACACTCGAGGGTGCACGGCTGGATGTGGGCGTGACCGGCGAAGGCGAGCTCCCCGGTCGGACCAACTATTTCATCGGGAACGATCCGACCAAGTGGCGCACGGACATCCCGACATTCGCGAAGGTGCGTTACCACGACGTCTATCCCGGCATCGACCTGGTCTACTACGGCAACCAGCAGCAGCTCGAATACGACTTCATCGTCGCGCCCGGCGCGGACCCGGAACAGATCAAGTTGTCATTCGACGGCATCGACGATCTGCGGATCGACGATCGGGGCGACCTGGTGCTGTCGACCGCGGTCGGCGAAATTCGTCAGCACAAACCGGTGATCTATCAAGTAGTCGACGGGACCCGCCATGAGATCGACGGCGGGTATTTGGTCAGCCGGGATTCGGGACTCGGGACTGGGGGCTCGCGTGAAAAAAGCCATTCGAATCCCGAATCCCGAACTCC
>JACOUA010000413.1 GCA_016178075.1 Acidobacteriota bacterium | reverse complement strand
CCGTCGGTGACCAGGTTGATCCAGAGGATCTGGATCGGCAGCAGCCGATCAGCCCCGAGACGACGGCGGCGCCCAGGAGCACGAGAGGGTCCGACCCTTTGAGCTCGTACAGCAGCGACTCGGCGAGGCGGCCGAGCCCGATGGCCGCCGTCAGACCGATCGTGCCGCCCACCAGCGTCATGAGGGCGACCTTGCGAAGCATCATCGTGCGGACGCGCGTGGGCGTCGCCCCGAGGGCCATGCGCAGGCCGATTTCCTGCGTGCGCTGCGCGACGGTGTACGCGAGCACGCCGTAGAGGCCGACCGCGGCGAGCAGCGTCGCGAGGCAGGCGAATGCCGCCGACAACGTGCTGATGAAGCGATCGAGGACGACGTGCTCCTGGACCTGCTGCGGCATCGTCCGGAGGTGGACGACGGGAAGGTTCGGGTCGAGCTGCGTGACGACCTTGGGAATACTCGACAGAAACCTCTCCGGATCGAGAGAGGTGCGGACATAAAACGTCACGTATGTGAGCTGCTCGTCCTGCCGATACGGCCGGAAAAACACGGGCGGCACCTCGGCCTTCACCTCGCTGTACTTCGCGTTCTGAACCAGCCCGACGATGTCGGTGTCGAGCTTCCCGCCGCGATCCCCGATGTGCTTGCCGACCGCATCGCGTCCCAACTTGAATTTCCTGGCGAACGCTTCGTTGACGATCGCGACCTTTGGGGCGCCTGCGGCGTCGGCCCGTGTGAACTCACGGCCTGAGATCAAGGGAATGCCGAGCGTCGCGAAGTAGCCGGGGCCCACCTCGTTGTAGCGCGACTCCGTATCGGTGTCGGGTCCCGCGTCGAAACCTTCGACCGCCACGCTGTTGCCCCAGTTGCTGCCCGACAGAAGCGGCACCATTGAGGCCACTACGCCGTTGACCCCGGGCACTGCCGCCAACTCGTCCTCGAGGCGCTCGAACAACCCGCGCGAGCGCTCCGGCGAATAGCCGTTCAGCCCTGGTGAGATCTGAAACATGATCACGTTCTCGAGTGTGAGCCCTAGCTGCACCCGGCTCACGTTGAAGAGACTCTTCGTGAAGAGTCCCGCGGACACGAGGAGCGCCATCGACAGAGCGATCTGGGCGGTGGCCAGCGCCGTACGGAATCGCGCCGCAGTCCGCGCGCCCGACGGCTGCCCGGCCTGGCCCTTGAGCGCGGAGACCAGATCGGATCGCGTGCTGTGCAATGCCGGAAAGAGCCCGAAGAGGAAGCCTGTGCCGAGCGTCAGCAGGGCGGCAAATATCATCACGGGCACGTCGACCCTGAAAGGTACCGTGTCGGCGGCTTCGGCCGGCAGGATGGACGCCATCAAGTTGAGCGTCCACTGCGCGACGACGAGGCCGGCCGCGCCGCCGAAGAGCGCCAGCAGACATGATTCACCGATGAGCTGCGTGACAAGCTGGCGTCGGCTGGCGCCCATCGATAACCGCACCGCCATTTCGGGGGCGCGCGTGGCCGCGCGCGCCAGCAGCAAGTTGGCGATGTTCGCACACGCGATGACCAGCACGAACGCCGTCACGCCGAGCAGCAGCGTCAACGGGGCCTTCGCCTCGCGTGTCATGCCGCTTTGCCCGCGCGGGCCGGGCTCCACGAGGATCGGCTTCGACTTGAATCGCGCCAGCGTCTGCTCGCTCATGCCTTTCTGAAGCGGCGCCTCGACGTCGTTGATGATCGCGCGGTACTGGCCGTTGAGCGCCGTGCGCCCTTCATCCACCGAGACGCCAGGCTCGAGACGCGCGAACAGGTACGCCCAATAGGCGCGGCGATTGTCGAATCCCTTGAATCCGGGTGTCATGAAGCCCCGCATCGTGATCGGGACGAAGACTTCGGCCCTGGCGCCGAGCGTCGTGCCGTCGAACCCGCGCGGCGCGACCCCGACGATCGTCATCACCTGGCCGTTGACGATGAGCGTCTGGTTGATCACGTCCGGATCGGCGCCGAAGCGCCGCTGCGATACCAGCAGACCGTCGCCGTTGAGCGTCTGCCCGCGCGCGGCGAGATTGGCCCCGAACAAGCGGTGCGCGGCGATCCCGGTCAGAACGGTCTGCACCTTCTCGAGATCCCGGAACATCGGGTAGCTGAAGACCACGTCGCAGTCGCCGGCCTGGTTGCAGCTCGTCGAGCCCGGCTTAGGCCCTGTGGCGGCGAGGGTGACGAGCCGATTCGGCTCCCGCACCGGTAGGGGCCGGAGGAGCATCTGGTTGAAGAGCGAGAAGATCGCGGCGTTTGCGCCGATGCCCAACGCCAGCGACAAAATGGCCACGACCGTGACGAAGGGCGTTTTGAACAGCGTGCGCAGCGCAAGTCTGAGATTCGGCATGGGTTGGAGGATTAGACGAACTCGGTGTCGGAACGGTTTACGGACTCAAGCAGTTCTCAGTCGTCAGTAGTCAGTTATCAGTTCGAGGGGGACGGTAAGTGGCCAAGAGGGCAGCAACCTGCTACTGAAAACTGACTACTGAGAACTGAAGACTGCAATATAGTGCCGTCCCATGACGAACGCTGCAACAGGCCGCCTGTCGGCCATGATGTTCCTCGAGTACGTGATCTGGGGGTCGTGGCTGCCGCTGCTGGCGCTCTACCTCGGGAGCGTGCTCGGCTTTTCGGGCCGCGAAATCGGCTGGATTTTTGCGACGCAGGCCATCGCGTGCCTCACGGGGCTCTTCGTCGGCGGGCAGATGGCGGATCGCCTGATG
>JACOUA010000407.1 GCA_016178075.1 Acidobacteriota bacterium | reverse complement strand
TGCACGGTGATTTCAAGCTGGACAACGTGATGCTCGACACAGACGACGTTGGCCGGATCGTAGCGCTGCTCGACTGGGAAATGAGCGCGCTCGGCGATCCGCTGGTGGATGTCGGCATCCTGCTGGCGTACTGGTCACCGACAGCGCCCCTTGACCAGCGCGACGCGCTGACGTCGGTGACCGATCGGCCCGGATGGTTCACGCGCGACGAGATTGTCGACCGCTACGCCGAGCGAAGCGGCCGCGACGTGTCCGCCATCCGCTTCTACGAGGCCTTCGCCCTCTTCAAAGTGGCGGTTGTCATCCAGCAGCTTTACGCACGCTTCGTTCGCGGGCAGACCGATGACCCACGGTTTGCCCGCTTCGATGCCCGCGTGACGTTTCTGGCGCGGCAGGCAGCGGCGGTGGCGGAGCGGGCATGAAGATGCCCGCCGCGTCATCGCGTGGTGAGCCGGATCACTTCCGCTTGCCCGTGAAGGTTCCCTGCGCGACCCCGCCGTAATTGACGCTGCCGCTCATCGAGTCCTTGTTCTGGACCTTGCCGGTATAGGTCACCTCGAGGGGCGTCCCTTGCGCGTCGATCGAAAATGAATAGTCGATCGTCTGTCCCTTCACCGTCCCGGTCAGCGTTGCCTCGCCGAACTGACCTGAGTACTTGCCGGTCAGCTTCTCGCCGTCCTGTTTGAACGTGAAGGTCGGTGTCCCCGACCCCTGGCTCGTCTCCACGGTCAGCACCCATGTGCCGGTCACGTCGACCTTGGACGCGCCTTGCGCCGCCAGGGCGATGATGCCCGCGCAGCGCACAGCGAGCGCGAGGCCCGCCGCGAGCGCGCCGATCCGAACAACTCCGTGCTTCATTGTCTCTCCTCCTACCGCCGTGGACTCGCCGGTTGCGCGCTCGTCGGCGCGGCCGGCACGCGCGGAACCTTCAGCAGCTCCTCGACGCTGAACACCTCGCCGTTCTTGATGACCCTGGGCGACAGCGCGATCGCCATCGAGGTGCCCTCGTGCACCGTGACATCCAGTGACAATTCCTTTCCCGGAGGCGCCGTCGTCTGGGCGCGGCGCTGCGCCGCCCGGAGGGAACTCGCCGGCGTCATCGCTCCGGGGGTCACGACGACGACGCAGCAAGCCGTCAACACGAGCCGCATGTGAGCTCCAGGAAAGGTGACGGCATAGGCTACAACAAGCGCACGGGAAGTGGGTCAGTTTGGTGTTCGCCCCTATCGGCCGCGCGGAAAAACGCGTCTTCGGCATCGCGTTCAGCGACCCGCGCAGGGAATGTGTTGCATTGGCTCCCGACGGTCAGTAGCATCCGCTTCATACGTCCCACTGCACGATTGCTTTACGGCAGGGGCGATCGGGAGGCATCGAGGTCCAGGCGATCTCGAAGTCGGGGACGAACCTCACCAGCGGAAGCCTGTACGGGTATTTCCGGCACGACAAGCTGAACGCGCCCGACAAAGTCGCCAAGAAGGTGCTGCCCTACCAGAATCAGCAGCTTGGCGGAAGCCTCGGCGGCCCCATCGTCAGGGACAAGATGCACTATTTCGCGTCGTACGAATTCGAGCGCGAGCCCGGGACGTTTTTCAGCAGGCCGTCAGCGCTGCCCGGACAGAGCTTCACCGTTCCGTTCAAGAACGGACAGAAGAGCCTGCTGGTGCGTGTCGACGATCAGTTGTCGAACAACAATCGTCTGACGGTCAGAGGCTCGCGGTGGGACTGGTCCAATCCGTTCGTGCTCGGCGCCGGCGGGCATCCGTCGAACGCGTCGATCCAGACCAAGCAGGCCACCAACGTCCTCGGCACGTTGTCCCACGTGAGCGCGGGCAGCAACAGGGTCCACGAGTTCAAGGTGGGCTACAACAACTTCGAGTGGAAGAACGCGCCGCAACCGTCGATGCTGGGCTCGCCGCAGTACGACTTCCCGGGCTTGAACGTCGGGGCGCCGTACAACTATCCGCAGGAGCCGCACCAGAACAACTTCGAGACCCGGTATGATCTGAACTGGCACCGCGACTCGCACGACGTGAAGTTCGGCGGCGAGTTCCTCTACGTCCATGACACGGGCCAGTGGTACATCCAGTCGGTCGGCCGCTACACGATGTCGTCGGTGCCGACCAACCTCGGCCAGCTCATTCCAGCCAGCGCGGTGATGGACCCCTCCCAGTGGAATCTCTCGGGGCTGAGCTCGTTCGTGAACCGGTTCGACGTGAACTATTCGTACTCGGGGTGGGAAAAAATCATCGACACACCGAGGCCGACCTTCGCCATCTGTTCTCGATGCACGACAACGGCACGCTCGGCTACACGGCGCCTTCGGCGAACAACCCGTTCAACTATCTGGACGGCGAGTACGCCACGTCGACCGACTTTCAACGCCACACGGTGCGGGCGTGGGCCCTCTATCAGTTCCCGTGGGGCGTCTCGGCGAGCGCGTCGTATTTCTTCGGATCGGGCAACCGCTTCAGCGCGAGCATTGCAGCGACGCCGTACGGCAAGACCGGCACGAACCGCCTCAATCTCACGAACACAGGAGCCGCGGCAGGGACGATCACCGTTCCAGCCGGCGTCGTCGACCGCTTCGACGGCCCGGCCACCATTACCTCGGGCATGGTGATTCCGCGCAACGCGCTCCACGGGCTGCCGCTCCACAAGGTGGACCTGCGGCTGACGAAGGACATCCCGCTGCCCGGCCGACTGAAGGCGTCGTTCATCGGCGAGGTATTCAACCTGTTCAACCACGCCAACTACGGCAGCTACAGCACGTCGCTGAGCGCAACGAATGCGGCGACCACGGCGCTCTTCGGCCAGCCGCAGCAGAACATCGGCAACGCGTACGTACCCCGCGAGGGCCAGCTCGCGTTCCGCCTCTCGTTCTGATCGGTTTCTCCGTCGGCGCAAAAAGGGCCCGCCACGTGCGGGCCCTTTCATTTTGATCATGCACGAGCTTCGCCACGCCGTTCGAGCGCTCACGAGAATGCGCGGCGTCGCGGTCGTCGCGATTGCGTCGCTCGCGCTCGGCATCGGCGCCACGACGACGATGTTCAGCGTCGCGTATGCCGCGCTGGTCCGGCCGGGGCAGTTGCTGACCGAAGGCCTCCTGATGGCCGCAATCGCCGGAGTCTTCGGTGTCGTGTTGGCGC
The DNA here is from genome assembly GCA_016178075.1 of Acidobacteriota bacterium. GTDB lineage: Bacteria > Acidobacteriota > Vicinamibacteria > Vicinamibacterales > JACQTH01 > JACQTH01. Next base: position 3,838 of record JACOUA010000407.1, on the reverse strand, counting down.
GTTGGGGGATGGATCTTTTCGCGCGCACCGCGCCGGCCGTCATCGCGTCGGGCCGAAACGATTACGGCGCGGTGGCGCCGTTCGCCGCGCCCTCGCTCGATGGGCAGGTGCTGTTGTTCGTCCTCGCCCTGACGCTCGTCACGAGCGTCGCGTTCGCCCTCGTGCCGGCGATCGAATCGTCTCGGCCGCACCTTGTCGCCTCGCTGAAGGAAGACGACGGCGGCCGCAGTCGACCACGCCGCGCGCTTGGCGGGCTCGTGGTCAGTGAAGTCGCCTTGGCCGTTCTCTTGCTGACCGCCGCCGGCCTGCTCGGTGCGAGCTTTGCGCGGATTCAGCACCTGCGCGCCGGGTTCGTGGCCGACCGCGTCTTGACATTCTGGGTCAGGCCGCCGAATTCCCGATACCGGCCGGCCGACGGCCCCGCCATCGTCGAACGGATTCTCGCGCGCGTCGAGCAGGTCCCGGGAGTCGAGTCGGCGGCGGTAAACCGGTGCACGCCGTTTGTCAAGACGCGAGGGCCGGCGGACGCCCTGGTCCCGGCGCTCAGGCGCGCGGTCGCGTCGCTCGACTCCGCGCTCCCCATCTTCGACGTCCAGTCGCTCGACGAGCGCGTCTCGGGCGCGGTCTCGCGGCCCCGCTTCAACGCAACGGCCGTGGCAGCGTTTGCGGCGGTGGCGTTGCTGCTCGGCGCGATTGGGGTATATGGGGTGCTGTCCTACGCCGTGTCGTCGCGCACGCGCGAGATCGGCGTCCGCATCGCGCTCGGCGCGGACCGGAGCCGCGTACTCGGCATGGTCCTCGCGGAGGGCCTGCGACTCGCGTCGATCGGCGCGGCGATCGGGGTTGCGTTGGCGCTGGTCGCCGGGCGTCTGATCCAGGGCCTGCTCGTTGATGTCACGACGTTCGATGCACGCGCGCTCATCGTGTCGGCGGTCGCCATGGTGCTGGTGGCGGGCGCCGCAGCGCTCCTGCCGGCGCGACGCGCCAGCGCGGTGGACCCGATCGTCGCGTTGCGCCAGGACTGACGCGCGTCGAACGCGGTCCGATCGCTCGACGACTGTTACACGACTCTGAGGTATTAACGATAGCCGGCGGAGGCGTCACCGTGATGTCGTAGGCATACACGTAGCCGTAGACGCCGTCGACCATCCACACTTCCTTCTGGTCGGGACGGATGTTGATGCCATGACTCCAGGTGCTGTGCGGCTTGCTCTTCGGCGGATCGGGCATGTCGGCCAGCCGCGAGGCCGGCGTCGTCGCTTCGATGCGGGCGACCATCGGCCCTCCCCACCGGTCTCCTGCCCGCACGGCGCCCACTTCGAACCCAAGCAACGCGTCGACGCTCGCATACACGAACCGTTCGTCATCGGTGACGGCAAATGGCCGGATGCCCTTGCTGAACGGCCCGATCTTACCGAGCAGGGTATTCGTGCGGGTCTCGGCGATCCAGACGTACGGCTCCGGTCGGGGTTGGCAATGGCGATCGTCCGCAGCAGTTTATGGTCATGATCGATATCGTAGACGCTGATGCCGCCGCGATCGTTGGCGACGTACAAGCGGCGCTCGATCGTCGCTGGGCTCGACGCCTGCCGCGCCGAGGATCCGAGGCCGGTCGCGACCTTCGCCGCGACCATCAGCAGCATTGCCACAACCATCCGGGTCGGCGACATCACTGTGCTCCAGAAAAGGAGGCAGTATAGATCCGAATCGGCAAATCGGGCGTGACGAAGGTGCGGCTGGTAGTGGGTCAGTTTGGTGTGAAGCCCCGTTGAGGCCGCGCGAGCACGATTCTGGAAAAACGCGCCGCAGGCCAGACTGCCGCGCAGGTCAGAACTTGACCTGCGCGGGTCGCTGATCGCGATGCCGAAGGCGTGTTTTTCCGCGCGGCCGAACGGGGCGAGCACCAAACTGACCCACTACCTACGGCTCGACCTGTTAACATGCCGGCGGTTTCGACCGTCTCATGACCATCACTGGGCTGCAACGAATGAGCGAAGCGAGTCACGACCGTTGGCGGGGATGGGTGGAGGACCTCGTTCAGGATCTCCACTACGCGCTCCGCGGTTTCGCCGGCAACAAGTGGTTTGCAGTCACGGCTGTCGTCACCCTTGCGCTTGGCATCGGCGCCAATACGGCCGTCTTCAGCGTCGTGAGCGGCCTGGTGCTGCGCCCGCTTCCGTTTCCTCAGCCCGATCGGCTCGTCCAGGTGTCTGTGACGACTCCCCTCTCGCCGCAGGGCGCGGGTGTGGGCGGGCCTGACCTCGAGGCCTTTCGAACCCAAGGCACCTCGTTCGCGGCGTTTTGCGCCTATGGGGTTTCTGCGCGCTATCTTGGCGGCGCTGACGGGTCCGAGCGGGTGATGGCCGCCGGGGCCGAGCGTGGCTTGTTCACGCTCCTCGGCGTCGCGCCGATCGCCGGCCGAACGTTCCTCCCCGATGATCCTCTATCCGTCGCCGTGATCGGGCAAGCGTTCTGGAACGAGCGGCTGGGCGGCAACCCATCCGTCGTTGGCAGCGCCATCACGCTCGACGGGGAGCCGTTCACGGTCATCGGGGTGATGCCGGAATCGTTTCAATTCCCGTACGGCGCTGCGTCCCTGCTGCCAGGGGTTGCTTCCGAGGCGCGCACGGATCTCTGGATTCCATTTGCCCAACCGACGCGCGGGCGGCCTTCGGTCGTGGGTCGGTTGAAGCCGAACGTTCACTTGCGCGCGGCCGAGACCGAGCTGACAGTGATCGTGAGACGACAGGTGTCGCAGGCTCCCGAGACGGCCAGAGCGACCGGTGTGCGATTGGTGCCCCTGTCCGACGTCGTTGTCGGAGCGTCGGTGCGTCGCCCGCTGTTCTTTCTATTCAGCGCCGTGGGGATCGTCCTCGCGCTCGCCTGCGCGAACGTGACGAACCTGTCGCTGGTCCGCATGACCCTCCGGCGTCGAGAAGTCGCCGTTCGAGCGGCGCTGGGCGCCAGCCCTCCTCGCCTCGTGCGTCAACTCCTGGCCGAAAGCCTCCTCCTCTCCCTTGCCGGAGGGATCGTCGGCCTCGGTCTGGCAAAGTGGGCCATCGCTCGGATGATGCTGCTCGCGCACGCGCAGATTCCAAGGGCGCCCGAAGTCAGTTTCGACTGGCCCGTCTTTGTGTTCTCGGCCGCCGCGTGTACCTTCACCGGGCTCGCCTCCGGCCTCGCCCCAGCACTCATCGCCCGGCGCCTGGACCCGCAACCGGTCCTCCAGGAGGGTGGTCACGGCACGATGGGTGTCGGGCAGCGACGCCTTCGTGACGCGCTGGTCGTCGCCGAGGTGGCGCTCGCATTCGTCCTCGCCGTCGGCGGTGTACTGCTGGTTCGCGAGCTCGTCCGCCTTCAGCAGACGGACACTGGGCTGGTGAGCAGGAACGTCGTGACGTTTCACATCGGTCAGCGCATGACCCCTCGTACCGATACGCGTCAATACTACGAGATCGCCGAGCGCGTCGCCCAGCTTCCCGGGGTCCGCGCCGCTGGCTTCACGCAACTGCTTCCGCTTCAGAACTGGGGCTGGACCAGCAGCTCGAGCGACTTCAGGGTTCGAGGTCGCCCGGTGATACCGTCGTCGCCCTTCGCGGTGGAGCTTCGGTACGTGACGCCTGGATACTTTCAGGCGCTCGGCATTCCGATTCGCCGCGGCCGTGGCTTCACCGCGAGCGACGCTCGCGACCGACCGCCCGTGATTCTGATCAACGAAGCGCTGGCGCGGCGGTATTTCCCCAACGACGATCCAGTCGGCAAGGTCACGACACGCGGCACGATCGTCGGGGTCGTCGGCGACGTCCGACAAGTGAACATCGACCAATCGGCAGCCCCT
>JACOUA010000102.1 GCA_016178075.1 Acidobacteriota bacterium | reverse complement strand
GCGTGACCAGCAGCGCGACGCACAGGATCAGCCATCGCTTCATGGGAAAGCCTCCGCGAGAAATCGCCGGTTGCCCGGCTAAAACCGGGCACCTCGACCGTCACCGCCAATGAATGACTGGTTGAGTCAAGCAGGAGTCTACTCTAAGGACCCGCCGGGAATAAGCGCACCATTCTGGACGGCCGCGGCATCTGCGTCGTTGCTCGTCGCTTACATACTCCCGGTATGCGCGCTCCTCGCGCGCCTCGCCGGGCGGGCGCCTCGACGCCCTGAATGGCACACTTGTTCCCGGACGGGTCCTCAAGCCTGGGTATCCGGCCACGAGGCCGGAGTCTACTCTGGAGCCTCAGGGTCCGCCGCCAGCCGGACCCTACTTGAGAAGAATGCGGGTGCCGCGGATCTTCTGGGCGCTGAGCGTGCTGAGGAAGGAGGGGATGATCCGATCCATCAGCTCGAAGTAGGACGAGAGCGCAGGCGTGCTGTTCTGCGCGTTGTAGAGAATCTCCTCGCGAAACCGCTCCGAATACAGCGTCGTGCCAGTCCGGCCGTCGATGAAGACGAACTTCGGCCCCAGGATGAAGCCTTTGCGCTCCATATAGGCTCGCACCGGCACGACCCGACGACGTCCAAGCGGATCGTAGACTTCCTGCTCGCGCTGCACGTACCCCGACCGAGAATGCGGCGTGAAGAAGACGGTGCCGGTGACGATGAGCGGGTTCTGGTATTCCTCGCCGAGCTTCTTCCAGAACTCGACGTTGGCGAAGATGTGCTCGTAGCCCTCGAGCTCTTTCTCGTCCTTGATCTTGATCGGCTCGCCCTGCCGGTGATTCCCGTTGGTCGCGCCGCCGTCGGTCGTGGCCGTCGAGCTGTCCGGCTCACCCTGCCTTTGCTCGGCCGCGATTTCATTCAGCGGCAGCACATCGGCGTCGACCACCTTCAGCGTCGATTTCGTGCGGAGCTGACTGCGGAGCAGCCGGACCGTCTCGAGATTCGCGTCCACGTCGTCTGTGCCGCCTGTGATGAAGCCGACGATGAAGACACGCTGGAAGGGGGCGACGTCGAGCTTGGGCTGAATCGGCGTCTCGACCGGAATCTCGTAGAAGCTCGTACACGCGGAGAGTGCGAGCGCGAGGCCGAGGCTACTTAGGAGACTGGCGGTTCGCACGGTCGTTGATCTCTTTGAAGAGCTCGTAGTTCTGCCGAATCATGGAATTGTGCGGGTCCAGCTCCAGCGCCTTCTCGTAGGCCGCGCGCGCCTTGTCGAACTGTCCCTCGTGCTCGTAGCCGATCGCCAGATTGTTGTGGCCGGCGGCGTAAGTCGGGTCGATCTCGACCGCTTTCTCCCAGCGGTAGATGGCCTCTTTCCACAGGCCCTTCTGGGCGACGTTGATGCCGAATTCGACCTGTTCGCGGGCCTGATCGCGAGCTGACGCGAGGGCGGGCGTCCACCCGCCGACGATGAGCATGGCGAACACCATCCCCACCGCGATCCGGCGCGCTCCCCAGTCTGGCATGGTTGCGCTCACTATACACCCAATCGCGAAAATGACCGACGCTTGGAGAAAGCCGCGAGGCACGTTAGAGGCCGCGGCCTCAACGACTTCCCGGCCCTAACGAGTGATGTTGAGCAAAGCCCGTACCACGATCGAGGTCGGCCTTTTCGGGGCAGCCCGTTGCGTTCGTGTCCGCCCACTCCTATATTAAGTACGTTCAGAGGTCGGGTTGGCGTCCTCATCCGTTGACGCCGACCTGACCTCTTTTGCTTTGGGAGTCGATGGCGTGGGCGCTTTGGCGCCCGCCCACCCCGGCGGGCCTGGAGGCCCGGCTACGAAAATGGAACTGTTCGAAGAAGCGGTCGCGCTGTCGATCGCCCAAGTCCCGCGCCTGCGCTTGGCCGAGGCACTTCACGCCGTCCGGGTCGCGCGTCGTGACATGCTGCCCGGCCTGGAACCAGTGTCGTTGGGGGCCGCGCTCGAGCAAGCGGGATATCCGGACCTCGCGGACGCCGTGTCCGGTCGGATCGGCGACGCCCGGACCCTGCTGGACAAAGGTGCGAGGCGGAACATCTCGGCCATCGCCTGGAACACGCAGGAGTACCCGTCGAAGCTGGCGGAGATCTTCGATCCGCCGCCCGCCCTCTGGGTCCAAGGGACGCGCGAGTGGCTGGAGCGGCCAACGGTGGCGATTGTCGGATCGCGATCCGCGAGTCAGTATGCGCTCGACGTCGCCGAGCGACTGGCGCGCGACCTCGCCGCCCGGGGCGTCGTGGTTGTGAGCGGGATGGCGCGAGGGGTCGATTCGGCGGCCCATCGCGGGGCGCTCGAGGGCGGCGGATCGACGGTCGCGGTCCTCGGTTCCGGCGTGGACGTCATCTATCCTCGCGAGCACACCCGGTTGTCGATCGCGATTCGGGAACGGGGGGCGCTCGTGAGCGAGCTCGCGCCCGGCACGCCCGCGCTCCCGCATCACTTTCCGCTGCGCAATCGACTCATCAGCGGCTTGTCGTCGGCGCTGGTGGTCGTGGAAGCCTCGGAGCGCAGCGGATCGCTCATCACGGCGCGCTCAGCGCTGGAACAGGGGCGCGAAGTGATGGCGGTGCCGGGCAACGTGCTCTCGGAACGGAACCGGGGCGCGCACGCGCTCCTTCGCGACGGCGCCTGCCTCGTCGAAACGGCCGACGACGTGTTGCGCGAGCTTGGAATCGTGACGAGGGATCGTCCGAAGCACGCGGAAGACGCTGCGCCGGACGCCGACCCGCTGCTGACCGCGATGACGGCAGGCGAGACGTACGATCTGGAGGTGCTCGCCGCACGATCCTGCCTCGCCGGCCCCGCGCTGCTGGCGGCGCTCAGCGAGCTCGAACTGAAAGGCCTGGTGCGGCGCACGGTCGCAGGTCAGTTCGTGAGGTGTTGATGAACGTGCTAACGTAGAGACACAGGCATCCATGGCGAAATCTTTGGTCGTGGTCGAATCGCCCACGAAGGCGAAGACCATCAACAAGTATCTGGGGCGCGACTACAAGGTCGTCGCCTCGATGGGGCACGTGCGCGATCTCCCCAAGAGCAAGCTTGGCGTCGAGGTCGAGAACGGGTTCGAGGCGGTCTACGAAACCATCCCCAGCCGGAAAAAAGTGCTGAAGGAGATGCGCGACGCGGCGAAAGACGTCAAGGACGTGTACGTTGCGACCGACCCGGACCGGGAAGGCGAAGCGATCGGACAGGACATCGCGGACGAACTGGCCGGCAAGCACCGCCGCATTCACCGCCTGATGTTCAACGAGATCACGAAGAAGGCGATTCTCGAGGCGATCAAGCACCCCGGGGCGATCGATCAGCGCATGGTCGCCGCGCAGCGCGCCCGCCGCGTCCTCGATCGGCTCGTCGGCTACAAGATCAGCCCGCTCCTCTGGGACAAGGTCCGGCGGGGTCTCAGTGCCGGCCGTGTGCAGTCGGTGGCGCTGAAGGTCGTCTGCGATCGCGAGGCCGAGATCGAACGGTTCGTGCCCGAGGAATACTGGAACCTGTTCGCGAGACTGGCGGGGCCTCAGCCGCCCGAATTCGAAGCCCGCCTCCTCAAGAAGGAAGGGGAGACGGTCAAGGTCGGAAACGAGGCGGAGGCCCAGGCGATCCTCGCCGACCTCCAGGACGCGTCCCTCGTCGTCAGCTCCGTCGCGATCCGCGAGCGACGCAAGCACGCCGCGCCCCCGTTCATCACGAGCAAGCTCCAACAGACCGCGCGGTTCCCCGTCAAGAAGACGATGATGCTGGCGCAGCAGTTGTATGAAGGGATCGAGCTGCCCGGTGAAGGCCTCGTCGGCCTCATCACCTACATGAGGACGGATTCGACGCGAGTGTCCGAGCAGGCGCTGGACGAAGTGCGCGGATACATCGGCCGCAGCTTCGGCCCGGAATACGTGCCTGACAAGCCGAACTTCTACCGCGCGAAGGCCGACGCGCAGGATGCGCACGAAGCGATCCGGCCCACGTCGATGCAATACGATCCGGAAGCGGTTCGACGGTATCTCACCGGGGACCAGTACAGCCTCTACCGGCTGATTTGGAACCGCTTCGTCGCCTCCCAGATGCCCGAAGCGGTGTTCGACGACACGACGGTCGACATCACGGCGACGCCACGCGTCGCGGCGACCGCGTCCGCCGTGGCATACACGTTCCGCGTGAAGGGCTCGGTCCCGAAGTTCGCGGGCTGGCAGGCGGCGTATGGTGGGATCCTGACCGAACCGCCGGAGCAGCCGGCGGCTGCCGATTCGCAGGACGAGGCCTCGTCTGGGGCGCTTCCACCGCTCGCGGAAGGCACGGCGCTCGATCTGAAACAGCTTCGGCCCGAACAGAAGTTCACGCAACCGCCGCCGCGCTTTACCGAGGCGACGCTGGTGAAAGAATTGGAAGAAAACGGGATCGGCCGGCCCAGCACCTACGCGCAGATCATCACGGTCCTCCAGGCGCGCGAGTACGTGCGGAAGATCGAGGGGCGCTTCAAGCCGACGCTCCTCGGCCGGATGCTGGTCACCGATCTGTTGAGCCCGAGCTTCGACGACATCCTCGACGTGGACTACACCAAGCGGCTCGAGGATCAGCTCGACGACATCGAGCAGGGCAAGGCCGATTACGAGGGCACGCTCGGGAGCTTCTACGAGAAGTTCAAGACCGATCTCGCCCGCGCCGAGCGCGAGATGGTCAACCTCAAGGAAGGCGTCAAGACCGAGGACATCTGCGAGAAGTGCGGCTCGGTGATGCTAAAGAAGGTCGGCCGGTTCGGTCCGTTCCTGGCCTGCAGCGCCTATCCTGACTGCACGAACACGCGCGAGCTCGAGAAGACGGACGCGGCCGCCGAAGACGTCGACGAGGCCTGCGAGAACTGCGGCCGGCCGATGGTGATAAAGCGCGGACGCTTCGGTCAGTTCCTCGCCTGCTCCGGCTATCCCGAGTGCAAGACCACGCGCAAGCTGATTGCGACCAAACAAGGCCTGGCGGCGGCAAAGCCCGATCAGATCCTGGAGGAGCGGTGTCCGCGCTGCCACGCGAACCTGATCGTCAAGCAGGGCCGCTTTGGTGAGTTCACCGCGTGCAGCCGGTATCCGGAGTGCAAATACGTCAAGCTCAAAAGCACCGGTGTCGCATGTCCGAAGGACGCCGGTGAGATCGTCGAGCGGCGGTCGCGGCGCGGCAAGGTGTTCTACGGCTGCAGCAATTATCCGGACTGCGACTTCACGCTCTGGCAAAAGCCGATCGCGGAGAAATGCCCGGAGTGCGGTGCCCCGTATCTCGTCGAGAAGATCACCAGGCGGCACGGTCGGCAGCTCGTGTGCAACAACGAGGGCTGCAAGCACGTCCGGTCGGAGGAACTGACGCCCGTCTAAAAAGTTGTCAGTTCTCGGTTGTCAGTTTTCAGTTCAAGTTCAACTGAGAATTGAAAACTGATGACTGAAAACTGAAAACTACGAATCCGATGATCCGGGTGATCGGCGGCGGACTCGCGGGCTCCGAGGCGGCCTGGCAGGCGGCTTCGCTCGGCGTGCCCGTCGCGCTCCAGGAAATGCGGCCGGTGCGGCCGACCTCCGTCCACCGCACCGATCGGCTCGCCGAGCTGGTCTGCAGCAATTCCCTCCGTGGCGACAAGCTCGACAACGCCGTCGGCCTGTTGAAAGAGGAGATGCGGCGGCTGGGGTCCCTCGTGATGCGGGCCGCCGACCGGTCGCGGGTGCCGGCCGGCGCGGCGCTCGCCGTCGATCGGGAGGAGTTCGCCAAGCTCGTCACCGATGCGCTGACGAGCCATCCGCTCATTACCATCGTCCGGTCCGAGGCGGAGCGGATTCCGGACAGCTCGCCGGCTGAGCCCGTGATTGTCGCGACCGGTCCGTTGACCTCCGAGAGCCTCTCGCGGGAGATCGCGCACCTGGTCGGCGACGATCACCTCTACTTCTACGACGCCATCAGTCCGATCGTCCTCGCCGACTCGATCGATCGCGCGAAGGTGTTTCGCGCGTCACGATGGGGGCGCAGCCTGGGTGGCGTGAAGGCCGCACGCGCGAGCGTGTGTGGAGCTGATGATGGGGAGGGCGACTATCTCAACTGCCCGATGACGGACGAGGAATACCGTCGATTCTACGAGGCGCTCGTGTCGGCGGAGTCCGCGTCGGTCCACGATTTCGATCGCGAGAAGTTTTTCGAGGGGTGTCTCCCGATCGAGGTCATGGCGAGCCGCGGACCCGACACGTTGCGATTCGGGCCGATGAAGCCGGTCGGCCTGGTGGATCCAGGTACGGGGACCCCGCCGTACGCCGTCGTGCAGCTTCGCCAGGACAATCTGGCAGGCGATCATTTCAGCCTGGTGGGGTTTCAAACGCAGCTCAAATGGGGAGAGCAGGCGCGCGTTCTGCGGATGATTCCGGGACTGGAGCAGGCCGAGTTCGTCCGGTTCGGGATGGTGCATCGCAACACCTACATCAACGCGCCGAGGGTCCTGCGGGAGACATGGCAGACGCGCGTCAAGCCTGATCTGCTGTTCGCCGGTCAGATCTCCGGCGTGGAAGGCTACGTCGAGTCGGCCGCCTCGGGCTTGATGGCGGGCCGGACGGCCGCCGCGCTGGTGCGTGGCGAAGAGCCGCCCGTGTTGCCGCGAGTGACGGCGATCGGCGCGCTCGCGTACTACGTCTCGCACGCGGATCCGTCGAACTACCAGCCCACGAACGTCACCTTCGGCATCATCGAGCCTTTGGCGCGCGCGCCGCGGAGCAAGGCGGAGAAGAAGCTGGCGACATCGGAACGGGCGCTGAAGCAGCTGGACGACTGGATCGCGACGGCACAGGTTCCCGCGTTGGGGTCTGGCTGAGAGCTGAGAGCTTCTTCTTGCGCGACGCGCTCCGGGCCTTTTTCGAGTACCTGCGGCTCAACCGCAATCTCTCGCCGCACAGCGTGCGGGCGTACGACAGCGACCTGTCACAGTTCATCGGCTTCCTGCGCCAGCATCTCGCAGCCGCCAAGTCCGTTTCCGACCTGACCGCCGCCGATCTCACGGTCTCCAACATCCGCGCGTTTCTCGGGGAGCTGCACAGACAGGGGCTCAGCCGCGCGTCGGCGGCCCGCAAGCTGGCCGCGATCCGCACCTTCGCGAAATACCTGCGGCGTGAAGGCCTGCTCGATCAGGATCCGGCCGCCCTCATCGCGACGCCGCGGCGCGAGCAGAAGATCCCGAAGCACCTCGACGTGGACGAGATGACGCGGCTGCTCGACACACCGGACGCGGCGACGCCGCTCGGGAGGCGCGATCGCGCGATGCTCGAGCTGTTCTACGCCTCGGGTCTGCGGCTGAGCGAGCTCGTCGGGCTGGATCTCGAGGACGTCAACCTGTCATCGCGGCTCGTGCGCGTGCTGGGGAAGGGACGCAAGGAGCGGCTGGTGCCCTTCAACACCGCCGCCCAGCGATCGATGCGCGACTACCTCAACGATCGCCGGCAGCTTCTTGAGGGAAGAACCCGGCTCGCGTCTGGCGCCACGACTGGGGGAGGTCCTGGCAGCGGACGCCCCCGCCACCCCATGTTCGTGAACTTTCGCGGCGGGCGGCTGTCAGGCCGAAGCGTCCATCGCCTGGTGGCCCGCTATGTCGCGGCCTGCAGCGCGCGCTTCGGCATCAGCCCGCACGCGCTCCGTCACTCCTTCGCCACGCACCTGCTCGAGCGCGGGGCCGACCTTCGCACCATCCAGGAGCTGCTCGGCCACGCGCAGCTCAGCACCACGCAGCGCTATACCCACGTCAGCGCGTCACAGCTGATGCAGGTGTACCGACAGGCTCACCCCAGGGGGAAAAAGGTGTGATGCGGATGTATTTCATACCACAACCGGCACCTGATCGCGCCGGTTGCGGGGAAACTCGATCCCCATCGTCTTGATCTTGTAGTTGATGACCCGCGGGCTGATGCTCAGGAGCTCGGCGGCATCCTTCTGCACCCAGTTCGACATCTTGAGCGCCTCGATGAGGGCCTGCCGCTCGACTTCCTCGAGCGGAATGCCGGTCGGCGGAATCCGCACGACCGGGCTGGCGTTGGTCGCATCGCCGCCGCCCGACACGGTCTCGCCCAGGCGCAGATCTTCGGACCGGATCATCGTACCCTCGGTCAGCAGGATCGCCCGCTCGATCGCGTTCTCGAGCTCGCGGATGTTGCCCGGCCAGTTGTAGCGCATCAGCATCCGCTGCGCCTCGGGCTCGATCCCTTCCAGCTTCTTCTTCAGCTCGCCGGCGAAGCGGCGGATGAAGGACTGCACGAGGGCGGGGATGTCTTCCTTTCGCTCCCGAAGGGCCGGCATCTCGATCGACACCACGTTCAAGCGGTAATACAGGTCTTCCCGGAACAGACCGGCCGACACCATGGCCGAGAGGTTCCGATTGGTCGCGGCGATCAACCGGACGTCCACGCGGATCGTCCGGGTGCCGCCCAGGCGCTCGAACTCGTGCTCCTGGAGGACGCGGAGGATCTTGGCTTGCGTCGACGGGCTCATGTCGCCGACCTCATCCAGGAACAAGCTGCCGCCGTCGGCCTGCTCGAAGCGCCCGATCCGCTGCTTGTCGGCGCTCGTGAAGGCGCCCTTTTCGTGGCCGAAGAGCTCCGACTCGAGGAGGTTCTCCTGCAGTGCGGCGCAGTTCACCTTGACGAAGTTGCGCGACGACCTGAGCGAGTTGTGGTGAATCGCGCCCGCGATGAGCTCCTTGCCCGTGCCGGTCTCGCCCCGGATCAACACCGTCGTGTTGCTCTTCGCCACCTTGCGGACGACGTCGAGCATCCGGCGCAGTGCGCCGCTGCTGCCGACGATGCGGTCGAAATCGTAGATGTCGTGCTGGGTGTGGCGCAGGTAGTCGAGCTCGTTCCGGAGGCGGCGCATCTCGAGCGCCTTCTCGATCTTGACCTCCATCTCCTCGATTTCGAACGGCTTCTGGACGAAGTCGAACGCGCCGCCCTTCATGGCCTCGACGGCCGTGCCGACCGACCCGAACGCCGTCATCAGGATCACGGCCGTGGACGGGTGCAGCGACTTGGTGGTCCGCAGCACGTCCATGCCGTCGCTGCCGCGCATCTTCAGATCGGTGAGCACGACGTCGAACTGCATGTCGTGCAGGATCCGGATGGCGGCCGTGCCGTCGGGCGCTTCCTCGACTTCGTGTCCGCCGTCGGAGAGCGCGCGAACGAGGCCCCTGCGCAGCGCGTCGTGATCGTCGGCGATGAGGATCCGACCCATAGCTCACACTCTCCCGTGAAAGTTCGAAAAGGTTTCTCTCGACATCGAGAGCGGCGCGACCGGCAACATGACGCGGAAGCAGGTGCCTTCCCCCGGCCGCGTCGCCACGTCGATCGAGCCCTCGTGCGCCCCGACGATCTTCCGCACGATCGCCAGGCCCAGCCCGGATCCCTCCGGCTTGCTGGTGAAGAACGGATCGAAGATGCGATCCAGGACCTCGCCCGGAATGCCCGCGCCGTCGTCGGCGATATCGATCCGAACGGCCGGCGATTGGAGCACGTCGAGCGTCGTCTCGCCAATCGTCTCGATGTCTTCGCGCCAGCCAGTGATCGTGATCGTCCCTTTCCCGCCCAGCGCCTCGTACGCGTTCACCAGGAGATTCGTGAAGAGCTGGCTCAACTGGTGGGGATCGGCCGAGATCTTCGGCAGATCGGGCGCGAGCTGCGCGATGACGCGCGTCTCGCCGGGGGACACCTTGCTCTCCGCCATCGTGATGGCGTCGCGAAGGAGGTTCGTGATGACGACTTTCTCGACCTGAAGACGCAGGGGCCGTACGAACTCGAGCATGTCGTGGACAATCGCATTGGCCAGCCGCGCTTCGCTGACAATGTCGTTCAGGATGGAAAGCGCGTCGGGTGAATCCTGAAGCTGGCGCCGGAGCAGGCCCGCCATGACTTCGAGCCCGGCCAGCGGGTTCTTCAGCTCGTGCGCGATCCCGGCGGCCATCTCGCCGAGCGCCGCGAGGCGATCGCGCAACCGCTCCCGCTCCTCGAGCTGCTCGACGTGGGTGAGATCCTTGAAAAACAGGACCGCCCCGCCGATGGCCCCCGCATCGTCCTTGACGTGACAGAGCGTGTAGCCGATGACTTTTCCCAACGAGCGCAGCCGAAGCTCCGCGCGGTTGGGAAGATGACTGAGGTCGAACGCGCCGCCCAGCAGTCGGAGGACCTCGGGGTGGTGGCGCAGCACTTCGGCGAACGGCTTGCCCACGTCATCGGGACGATTCGGGAGGCCGAAGACCCGATAGGCGACGTCGTTGATGACGGCAATCGTCCCCTTGCGGGTGATCGCCAGCACGCCATTCCGCATGCTGGCCACCAGCTGCCGGTAGAACGTCTCGTCAACGACCGCGACCGGCGCGGCCGCCTTCTTCGCATCGGCGAGTCTGGCGACCCTCACCTCACTCGCGGGCGCGGCCACACGCCGCGACCGGGCGGTGGCGTGATTGGCGGCCGCCAGGGGCACGGGGACAGTTCCCTTGCTCGAGCGATGGGAGCGGGGTGACTGGCGCACGGGGGCGAATCTCTTGGATGGTTTCGGCACGGGCACTGATTGCAATAGTGTAATCAAGCCTCGTGCCGGGCCGTCGCGCAATCGGTTGTGCGAAAAAACAAGCAAATCTGAGGGGCTTTGGGGGGATCCGACAAGCGGGGCGCGTTTCGACACTCGTCCCGACGCTCCGAAATGCAACGGTGATTACAAACCTGTCATCAGCTCCTCCCATTCCTGCATCAAGCCACCAACCTCCCACATCAGGTGCTGGTGGCGCTCGATGGCGAGCTGGGCGTCCGCGCGGCGGTCGTAGAAGCCCGGTGTCGCCATGGCGGTCTCCAGTTCCTGGATGGCGCGCTCGTGCTCGGCGATCCGCGTTTCCAGCTCGGCGACCCGGGTCTTGAGGTCCTGCAACGCGCGGTCGCGCTTGCGCGCCGCCGTGGCGGCTCGCTTCCGCTTCTCGCGATCTGCCGCCCCATCGTCTTTGTCACCGTCAGCCGTCCCTGATTTCCGATCCCTGATCCCTGACCCCTGATCCCTGATTTTCGCCGCGACCTCGCGCCGCTTGCTCGTGGTCGGCTCGGGAGCTTCGACATGCTGCCGGCTCCAGAGAAAGGCGTCGTAGGTGCCGGGATACAGCACGGCCTGACCGCCGCCGACGTCGATGATCTTCGTGGCCAGCTTTTCGATGAAGTAGCGATCGTGCGAGACGAGGATCAACGTGCCACCGTAGTCGAGCAGCGCGTCGAGCAGGACGTTCTTCGAATCGATGTCGAGGTGGTTGGTCGGCTCGTCGAGCAGCAGCGTGTTCGACGGGTGGAGCAGCATCCTCGCGACGGCCAGCCGCGTGCGTTCCCCACCCGAGAGCATCGACACTCTCTTATAGACATCGTCTCCCGAAAACAGAAAGGCACCGAGGATGTTGCGAATGGCCGGCACCATGTGGACCGGCGAGCCGGCGGCCAGCGTGTCGTGCACGGTCAGGCTCGGCTCGAGCCGTGTGGGCTCATCCTGCGCGAAGTACTGCGCGACGACCTGATGTCCGGTCTGGCACGTTCCCGCCTCGGGTCCCTCGACCTGGGCCAGAAGGCGCACCAAGGTGGACTTCCCGGCGCCGTTCGGTCCGACGAGCGCCACGCGATCGCCGCGTTCGATGTGCAGGTGTGCGTTCTCAAAGACAACCGTCTCGCCGTACGCCTTCCGGATGTGGCGCAGATCGAAGACGGTCCGCCCGCTCTTGGGCGCCACGGGGAAGGTGAAGTGGACCTTCTTGCGTTCGGGCGGTACCTCGATGAGCTCGATCTTCTCGAGCATCTTGATGCGGCTCTGCACTTGCGCGGCCTTCGTCGCCTGATACCTGAATCGATCGATGAACTGGCGCATCCGCGCGATCTCGTCGTCCTGCCGCCGTCTCGCCTCGAGCAGGCGCTCCATCCGCGCGTCCCGTTCGACGAGGTACTGACTGTAGTTGCCCTTGTAGTCGGTCAGGACCCGGAGGTTCACCTCGGTAATCCGGTGTACGACCGCGTCGAGGAAGAACCGATCGTGCGAGACGAGCATCACGGAATCGGGATAGGCGACCAGGAACGACTCCAGCCAGTTTCGTGCATCCAGATCCAGGTGGTTCGTGGGCTCGTCGAGCAGCAGCAGCGTGGGGCGGGCGAGCAGGAGCTTGGCGAGCGCCAGCCGCATCTGCCAGCCGCCCGAAAACGTCTCGGTGGGACGGTCGAAGTCGGAGGGCTTGAATCCAAGGCCCGCCAGCACCGTCGCAATCTTCAGATCGATGCTGTAGCCCTCACGAAGCCGGAAGCGGTCCTGGAGATCGCTGTAGCGGGCAAGGTCGCCGGCGTGCTCATCTTCCGAGCGGCCGGCGTCTCCCAGCCGTTCTTCCAGCTCATGCATTTCGGCCTTGATGGCCAGGAGCGGTCCGAAGGCCAGGGCCGCCTCTTGATAGACCGTTCGGCCGGCATGGGCAATTCCGTCCTGCGGCAGATAGCCCACTGTCAGGTTGGCCGGCTTGATGACGGAGCCCGTGTCCGGCTCCTCCAGGCCGGCCAGCATCCGCAGGAGCGTCGTCTTGCCGGCACCGTTTGGCCCGCAAAGGCCAACCCTTTCACCTTTCGACAGGTGCCAGGTGACGTTCTCGAAAAGGACGCGGTCGCCGAACGACTTGGTGAGGCCTGAGAGCTGAATCATTTATTGACACGCGTGGGGCTGCTCGCTCTGGCGAGCCCCCACCCCCACGCGGGTGCCGTCGCTTACGCTCCGGATCTTGTTCGCGTCGCCAGTGTTCAATCGTAACACTGCGGGAAAGTTCACCTAGCGTGCCTCATGGATGCGCCTTCAATGCCTCGGGTCACCACTAAGGTCGCTTCTGTCAGTCAGATGCGCACGTGAACTTGTCGCTCGAGACATTGTTGAGCTCTCTGCCGTCCCTCTAGACTTGTCAACAGAATGCTCGACCGCGCCCGCCGGGTTGGCGTCTGTTTGCTGCTAGCCATCCTCGCCACGACTTTTTCGACGTCAGCGAACTCGAGTTCGGCGACGATGCAGGTCAGCGTGACCGTGGTCCGAAGCTGTTCGGTCAGCTCTCCGGCGACCAGTTCGGCCCTATCTGTCGACCTCACGGTCGAGTGTCGGAAAGGTGCAGCGGACCTCGTCAGCGTTGGCGTGAGCGGCGCGCCCGCGGCGACGGTCCAACGGGTCCTTCCCGGACCGAATCGAATCTCGCTTGCCCCCGCAGCCAAGCCCCTTAGTGCGGAAACGGGCTCCATCACCGTCACGATTGAATTCTGAAACAGAAGTCAGAAGTCACAAGTCGGAGTCTGAAGTCCGGAACGCGCGTTTCGACTTCTGACTTTCGACCTCTGACTCGAAACATCTCAGAACAGAATCGTCACCGTCACGGAATCGCCGTAGGATCCGGCACTGACATCCTGGCCGTTGGGAACCCGGCCGTAGACCGTCACGGTGAGAGTCGTGTTCTTTGGCACGTTGGTTTGGGAATACGTGCCGGTTCCGGACGTGCCGTCGCCCCAAATGGTCGAGCGGGCGGCGTCGAGGTAAAGGTTGTAGTCGAGGCTATCGGGGCCGCTCATGCGCCGTGGCGAGAACGTGCCGCTGCCACCCGTGTTGAGGGTGATGGTGATGTCCGACTTCTTGTCGCAACTGAAACTGATGATGCCCGTCGAATCGACCGGGGAGCCGGAAAAGACGTCGTAACTCCCGAAACCGATGCCGCCGGTCGAAACCGTGCAGGCGGCTTCGACGTGGCTGGCGGCCATTCCGCAAAGAAGCACGAGCGCGCCGATCAGAACCTTCATCGGATTCCAGCTATCGTACCAGACAGCGCACCGATCCGACGCGAACCACGGGGTCGGTTGACGTCGGCACGTGAAGCGTGAATTCGCAGGTCTCGCCCCGATACGCGATGCGGGCGGGGTAGCTGCCGGCAGGGACGCCGTCCAGGTAGAACTCCCCGTAGTGCCCAATGGGAGATTCGATGCTCGCCTGATCGACGACCATCGACAGTTGCCCGTATGCCGGGATGATCGTCTCGCCGCGAGCCTCAATCGCGACTGTCCCGCTGACCGCCCGGCGCTTGGTGGCGCCAAAGGTCACCAAGGATCCGCCCCGATAGGGGGGCGCGACAATACGGATGACCTTGTCGAGCGAATAGTCAAAGGGAATGTCCTGATCGGAGATGCTCAGCACGTTGCCGTAGTACGGCAACAGATTCGGCACCAGCAGGTAGCCACTCCGGTTCGTACGCCCGATCTCCTGGTTACTGGCGTACGTGCGTACGCCTCGAACGCCGGGAACCTTCACGACTGCAAAGCTGTCGTCGACCGGCCGCGTGACGAAGAACCGGCGGTCGATCGCGACCAGCCCGCCGGCCACGGACAGGGTCGTCGCTTGTGCGGACCGCACGTTCTGATACTCGGCTTCGTAACGCCCGTACGGCGTGTTGGACGTGACTTTTCCGCCGGTCTGTGCCATCGCCCCGGTCTCGGCGTGGAAGCGATAGCCGAGGCCGTTGCCGACCGGCGTCGATTGCTGGATCTCGAACGAGGTCCGCGAGCCCGTTGCGCCATCCTCCGCGGTGACGGTCGCGATTCGGCGGCTCCCAAGCGTCGTGCTCAGACTGACCGCCACCTCACGCGATCTCAGGCTGTCGAGTTGGAGCTGGCCCAGCGAGACGAACAGATTGAAGCGGCTCGACAGTCGCGACGAGATCGTGGCCGTCGTCCGAACTCGCTTTCGTTCGACGATCAACCGCGGGTAGTTCTCGACGATGTCGTGCTGCGCGGTGACCGACAGGAGCGGACCGATCAGGACGCCGAAGAACGAGTTCATCTCGACACGCGTTTTCGGATCACGGGGAGCCTGTGACACGGTTGCGTAGAAGGGCGTCTTGTACCGAGCCACCGACCCGGCGCTGAACAGGTGGCCCTGGTAGCGGTATCCGACGGAGAGTGCCGAGCCGCTCGTGCCAGCCGCCTGACTGCGGGCAACCACCAGCTCCGTTTCCCCGAGACGCCCCAGACGGGCATTGACGATGGGACCCGCGTTCCACAGATCACGGCCTGCCTCGCCGCGGAATCCCAGGCTGAGGGCCGTGGTGACGCCGACGCGATGCATCCCGAGGAAGACCGGATCGCCGTAAGACCAGCTCGTGATCCCGCTCTGCTGTCTCGCCCACCCCGCGGAATAGGTGTAGTCGTGGACGCCCTGGGACAAGAGCGACGTGGTCAGGTAGTAGGGCGCCGACACCTCGCGCGTGCGCCCGAACGCGTCGCGAATCACCAGCCGGGTGTCGCCGCTCCCGTTCGGCACGGGGATTCGGCGCAGCTCGAACTCGCCCGGCGCAATCTGCGCGCGGCTGACGAGCCGGTCATTCACGTAAACGTCGACCGTCGAAGGCGTGGTGACAGCGCCGGAGAAATCCAGAGTCGGATACCGGACGAAGTACGGATCCAGACCGAAATCACGCGACAGCGTGACGCCGCCGACGAGCGCGCTGCCACCGAGCACGCCGGTCGAAACGAAACGGTCGCCGACGGTAAAGCGGCGCATGCGCCCGCGATCGTCCATGATCAGCTGGCTCAGACCCCTGACGAAGTGCCCCCGGCTAATGAGGCTGGCTGTCGTGGAAAAAAACGCCCGACCGAGGTTCGCCCCGGTTTCGACCGCGGCATCCGAGGCGCTCGACGGGCGGTAGTTCAGGCCATAGTTGAGGAACACCGCCGGCCTGCCGCCATACTCGATGTCGGCGGGCCGGCCGCTTTGCACGGTGATGACGTTGACGCCGAAAAGCTGCGACGTCGCGGCGATCTTGACCACCAGCGCGGTCTCATCGATCTCATACGTCAGATCGGGCGCGAGCGACTTGAGCGAGACAAACACCTGCCCGTTCACGTCGCGCCTCGTGCCCGTCGCCTGCTTCAGTCCGGCGCGCTCCAGCACCTCGACCGGCACCCACACGTCGGCCTGCCCCAGGAGCACGAGCATGTCGCCCAGATTGGTGCCGTTGACAAGGACCTCGAAAAAGGCCCGTTGAATCTGATCAGCGGTGGCAGGAGGCTGGGCGGACAGCGGAGTCCACAACAATCCGAGAAGGACTGCCTGTCCCGCAATCGAAAGCGCGAGCCGTTTCATCCTGACTGAGCCACACATGGTCGGAATGGCGCATGGACGAATGCACGACTTAGGACCCTTAGGGACGACACACCCCGCCGGGCGTTTCCAGTCGATCTTTGAGCGTGGCCGACTCGAACCCGAACTCGACCTCGAGGCGGCGCACCTGCTGACACTGGCCGCCGGTCAAGTCGACCGCGTAATGCCGCGCGCCCCCCGCCAGGACGTACCAGCTTTGGAGATCAGAGACGAACAGCCGATCCCCACGCTCGCCGAAGCCGCTGATTCTCGCCTCGCGAGGGATCAGATGGATGTTCCCGGTGTTCCGGAGGTCGAACTCCGCTCGCCCGTCCCTCAGCCCGAGATCCGACAGGCTGGCGGAGGATTTCGGGGAGACGGGCCTCAAGAAAATCGGCAACCCCATCCGCGTGAGCACTTTGATTTCGGACCCGGCAGCCTGGGGCGCCGCTTGTGCCGAGGGAAGCTCCTCGACGAAAATTCGATAGGACTTTTCGCTCGGGCCGAACAATGTCGCAGTCCCGAGCCCGACCCTGACCCGCCGGTCCTGCTTCGGCTCCACCGCGAACAGTGTGGGGAAGAACACGATGTCCTCCGTAGGCGTGAGCTCCATCTCGCCGTCGGGCCGCTGACTCCAGACGAACACCGTGAGCTGGAACCGAAGCGTCTCGCCGCTTTCGTTTCGGATGGTCAACAGTGCCGTCCGGGCCCGGCTCGTCAGCTCGATGATCGTCGGGCTTACCGTGAAACTGCTGCCATAAACAGCGTCGGCCTGGCAAAGGATCGCCAGGCCGATCAGAACCCGTGCAACGGCGCCGAGCGCCCGTTGGAAATCGTGCATCCTAGAAGTTTACCGTGGCGACCACCGTGTCGGTGTAGCTGCCGGCCGGCACGTCCTGGTTCGACGCCACGCGCCCGTAGACGCTGAAGTTGCGGGCGGCTTTCGACGGGGCCGCCGCCGGAGACAGCAAGCCCGCACCAGAATTCCCCCATACCGTGGCGTGGCCGCTGTCCTGATACAGCTCGTAGTTCAGGTAATTCGTGCCGCCGTCATTCAGCCGCCGCTGGCTGCCCGTCGCGTTCGCCCCCAGGCCCAACCCGATGGTCTCGGTGCTGCCCTTGGTGCACGCGATCGTGACCGTGCCGGTACCGTCCAGCGGAGAGGCCGCGTGCGTCACGACTGGATCGTAGCTGCCGAATGCCAACGCCGCCGTCGAGATCGTGCAGTTCACCGACACCGTTGCGCTGACGCTGAGGTTCGCGGTCGCGCTGCCCGCATCGGTCCGTCCTGTCGACAACACCAGCGCCCCTGCCACCCCCAACGCCGCCGCGACTCCCCTCACGATGCGGTTCCGAGTCTCCATGATCCTCTCCTCTATCATCTCTTGCAAAGATTGCTGGTGTTTCCGATCGTTCTAGGCAGGAGCCGTGCCTGCACAGGATTTCTCGACGCTGGCCGCAACTTCCTGACTTTGCTCGTTCGACCCCCGATGAGCCCGATCCCGACTGTCATCCGGCGAAACAACCGCAGGTGACCCTACACGCTGCTTTTCTAGCCACCAGTCGAGGTCGCTGCGACGGATTCGCCACTGACGCCCGATTCGGTTGGCTGGGAGTTCACCGGAGCGAATCAGCCGATAGACGGTGCGGGGGTTCACGCGGAGATACCGGATGACCTCTCCCAGCGTCAGAAACGGCGTCTCTCCAAGCTCCGTTGTTCGGCTGTCAAATGGCATCATCTGTCCGTCAAAAGAACCTATCGGTGGGACATAGATAGGACTTTAGAGGACAGATGTGGACTTTAATAGGAGTTATAGGACTTTACACGCCGACATGCTCGCCCAGGGCTTTGGCGGCCGCGGCGAGGATGCGGGGGACCCGGAATGGTTTGGTCAGGTAGCCATTAACCCCCAGGTTAATGGCCTCGATAGCCGAGGCTTCGGTGGAGTAGCCGGTGACGATGATGATCGGCATGCCGGGGTTGGAGCGTCGAACCTCGCGAATGACCGTCAGGCCGTCCACGCCGGGCATCTTCAGGTCGGTAATGAGCAGATCGTATTCGGTCGCCCGGAGCCGTTCGAGAGCCGATTGCCCATCGTTGGCGACATCGACGTCGTATTCGGCCAGGGCCAGAGTTTTTGACAAAACCTCACGAATGCTCGCTTCGTCATCGACGACGAGGATGCGGGGGCGTGTTCTGCGGGGGGCCTTGTCCGGCTGGGCAGCCATGGGACCCGGCCTCGGACCGCGGTGTCGTTCGAGCCAGGCGTCGATGTCGCGCTTGCGGAACCGCCACTGGCGCCCCACCCGGACGGCTGGAATCTTTCCAGCCTTGATGAGACGATAGATAGTCCTCAGGTTGACCTGGAGGTACTCCAGCACCTCATCTGTTGTGAGGAAGCCCTCGTCCATCACCATCTTGTCCTTTTATCGTCACTTTACCATCACTCTGTCGCACCCGCTGGGGTGATTTGCACACTTTTTCCGCCACTGGGGGACAGCATAGACAATAGACTGACGGCTCGTAGGGTTTCGTCCGAAGTCTGACGTCCGAAGTCGGAAGTCGAAAGTGAGGAAGTCGACGGTCTGCGGTCGAGACTGACGTCAGATTCTTGACTTTGGACTTCAAACTGGCGATGACTCAGCGTATAAAGCCAAGAACCTCCAGACAGCGTCTAACACTGTGCAGGCGCCCTGCTCACCCCGCTCGATGCCCCTGACCCCGCTGCAGGACGAAGAGCTCGTCGCACGTGCGCTCGCCGGCGACAGCGAGAGTTTCAACGAGCTCATCACGCGATGGGAGCGTCCGATCTACACCCTGGCCTACCGGATGATCGGCCGTGAGGAGGACGCGCGCGACGTGTGTCAGGAGGCGTTCCTCCGCGCGTACCGGGGACTCGCCGGGTTTCGGGGCCAGGCGAAGTTCTCGTCCTGGTTGTATCGCATCGCGCTGAATCTGTGTCGAGACTGGATCCGCCGGGAGCGCCGGACGCCGGTTGTCGGGACGCCCGAGGGTGTCGATCTGGTGGAGCTGGCGGCGGGTCAGCGCCCGATGGAGACGATCGAGGATCAGGTGGCTCGCCGCGATCTCAGCCGGGCCGTCGCCCGCGCGCTGCAGCAGCTACCGGACGAACAGCGCGTGGCGATCGTGCTGAAGGAATACCACGGGCTGACGTTTCAGGAGATTGCGGATCTGCTCGGGTGCCCGTTGAGCACCGTCAAGACCCGCCTTTATCAAGGACTCGCGGTGCTGCGCAAGCACCTCGAGCGACACGGCATCGCGTCAGGCTCGGCGAACGGCTTCGCCAAGCCGGCCAAGGTGGCTGGGATGGGCCTGGCAGGACTGTCCGCGGAACCGACGACCACGCCCTGACAACGATGACGACCTATGACGAATCACAGCAAGTGCGGTGAACGGGAATCTCTGGTGGCGCTCGTCTACGACGAGTGCGACGCGAGCGAGCGGCACCGCCTCGAGGCGCACGTGCACGGCTGCGCGCTGTGCGCTGCGGAATTGCAGCAGCTTCGCGCGACCCACACGGCGCTCGCGGCCTGGCCGGTGGCCGAGCCGGACGGGCCGATTGTCGAGCGGCTCGGGTCGGAGATTCGTCCGTGGCGGCTCGTGCAGCCGGACCACGACGAAGCGCACGACCGCGTCGGCGAGCCATCCCGCCGCGTCTTTTCGGCGTGGTGGGCGCAGGCGGCGGCCGCGGTCCTAGTTCTCGGCGCGATGCTGGCGATCGCGAACCTCGACATCAGGTTCGGCGCTGACGGTGTCATCGTACGGACCGGGTGGCAGAAACCTCCGATCGCGGGCGGAACGCGTTCGGACAGCGCGTCGACCGAATCGGTGAGCGCGCCCTTCGACCAGGCTCAGGACAGGCCGTGGCGGGCGGACCTGGTGGCGCTCGAGCGCCAGCTGCGGACCGAGTTCGGCGCGCGCCCGCTCGTCGAGGCGACGGCGAGGAACACGGCGATCGGGTCGAGCCGGCCTGAGAACAGCCCGCTCGGAGCCGCCGGCCCTGCAAGCCCTGCAGCCCAGGCAAACGATGACGGCCAGCTGCTGCAGCGACTCCGTCAATTGATCGACGACAGCGAGCGGCGGCAGCAGAGAAAGATCGACGATATCCAGCGGCAGCAGCAGAGGGAGCTCGCGCTGCGTGTGGCTCAAATGGTGCGGGAATTTGAGGCGCAGCGTCGCGTCGATCTGACCCGCATCGAGCAGGGATTCGGCCGTCTCGAAGGCGTGACCGGCCAGGAAGCCGCGCGTCAGCGGGAGCTGCTGAATTATCTCGTGCGAGTGTCGCAAAGACAGTAACGGCAGTCAGGGGTCAGGGATCAGGGACCAAGAATTGGAGAAGAGACATCAGGGACAGGGATGAGGGGCACGGATCGCGGATCAAGCGTTAGGAGTCGATTTCGCGGTCCCTGGCCCCTGAGCCCCGATCCCTGAGGAGGGGGCCCGCAGGTGGCCACACTAAGCGGATCGTTGTGACAAGCCAGCGCGGCGAGCGCAAGCGAGCCGTGGCAGGCCGTGGGGGTGGGGCCCCACGGCGATCAAAGAAAGAGGAACGACCGTGAAGGGGAACGGATCAACGCTCGTCTGCAGGCTGATGGTGATCGCGACATGCGTGAGTGTGACGTCGGCGGCCCTCCTCGCCCAGGAGAAGGTGCAGCCGCCGGCGTCGACGGCGCCCTCGCCGGCGAGCCAGATTCAGGAGCGCCATCAGATCTACGTGATGGAGGGCGTGCTCGAACGGGCGGTCGAGATTGGCGCCTCGATGCTGAATCGCCGCATCAACGCCGTGATGCCGAACATGATGACGCTGACGGGGAACGCCCGGGCGCGCGGGTTCAGGCTCGATGGCTACGGCGTCTTTTTCGACGTCGAGGTCCCGGGCGTTCGCAAGAGCGTCGCCTGGAGCCTCCGCGTGCTCGACCAGAACGACGTGGGCGCCCGAAGCGCGCTCCGATCTGTTCGCCGGTACGTCCAGACCCTCGCGGACGCACAGGCGAAGCGCGACCTCGAGGAGGCGGTGCGGCGGCTCGAACAGGTCGTGGCGCTGGCCGGGAACGATCCTTCGATGGCCATCGCGGGGCCCGACGGGAGCGGCGCGCAGGTCAGCGGCGCGACACTCGAGGCGTCCACCCAGGCGCTGCCGGATCCGAACGACACCTACACCACCGAGGTGAAGAACGCGCTCATCAACGCGATGCTGGATCACAGCACCTCGATCGTGATCGGCAACGACGAATGGGTCACGATCGCGGCGCGGGACAATGCCGGCCCGCTGCCGGGCGAGCCCTACGACGTCACAACCGTCGTGCTCCGGGTCAAGGGCAGCGACCTGTCGGCGTTCCGCGCCGGCCGCCTCACGCGCGACGAGGCCAGGGCGAAGGTGGAAGTGCGCGAATTCTGACAATAAGAATTTGAAAATCTCGTGATTGGTCATCTGGTGATTGATTGTCAAATCGGTCGATTGGTCGATTTGTCAATGAATGGTCGATTTCTCAATTGACAATTGGCCAATCAATTACCAGACTTCCAATTACCAGATTTTCAAATTCAGGAGTGCCGCAGTATGCGCCCTGTCCTGTCGCTCCTCTTCCTGATTCCATTCGCCCTCGCTCCGACCTCCTGCGGCAGCTCGGCCGACGTCGGCACGGCGCTCGAGGTGGTCGACGTCACGACCGGCTGGTTCGATGCCGGGATCGTCGAGGGCGGCAAGAACAAGCTCGTGCCCAGCGTGTCGTTCCGGGTGACGAACGTCAGCGGTGCAGCGATCGCCGGCGTCCAGCTGAACGCCGTGTTCCGGCGCGTCAACGAAGCGGAGGAGTGGGGGTCGGCCTTCGTGCGGGCCTTCAGGGAGGCGCTCGCCAGCAGGCAGACCAGCGAGCCGATCGTGCTGCGATCGCCGCGCGGCTACACCGGCACCCAGCCGCGCGCCGAGATGCTCCAGAATCGGGAGTTCGTCGACGCGACCGTGCAGATCTTCGCCAAACACGGGTCCGCCCAATGGGTCAAGATCGGCGAATACCGCGTCGGCCGGCAGCTGCTCACGTCCTAACGCCTCGTGTTGACCGACACAACGCCTGCGCTCCATCGCCGGCTCGGTCCCTACGATGGCGCCGCGATCGTCGTCTCCAACGTCATCGGTAGCGGCATCTTCTTCCTGCCAATCATCGTCGCGTTGAACGTCCCCGATCCGCGGCTGATGCTCGCGGCGTGGCTGGTCGGGGGCATCCTCGCGTTTGCGGGCGCCGTGTCGTATGCGGAGCTCGCCGCGCTGCGCCCGCGCGCGGGGGGCGAGTACGTCTACCTCCGCGAAGCGTTCGGCCCGATCGCGGCGTTTCTCACCGGCTGGACCTCCTTCGTCGCC
Source organism: Acidobacteriota bacterium (assembly GCA_016178075.1). Classification (GTDB taxonomy): domain Bacteria; phylum Acidobacteriota; class Vicinamibacteria; order Vicinamibacterales; family JACQTH01; genus JACQTH01. The sequence continues at coordinate 21,052 of JACOUA010000102.1, read as the reverse complement.
GGTTTCACCGGCGCCATCGCGGTGAACTCGCTTGCGGTCGCCGATTATCTCGGCCGCTTCATCCCGGCCGCCGCCGACAGGACGCCGCTGCTGACGATCCCGATCCCGGCGATCCCGTTGATCGTGTCACGCCAGACGATCGTCGCGCTCGCGCTCGTCGTCGGGCTTTCGTTCATTCACATTCGCGGTCTCGGACCGGGCCGGATCGTCCAGAACATGCTCGCGGGCGGCAAGGTCCTGGGGCTCGTCATCTTCATCGCGCTCGGTTTGAGCATCGGCCATGGCGACTTCGGTCATCTCTCGCAGGGCGCGTCGGCGTCGCCCGGCGGCTTCCTCCTGGCGCTGATTCCGGTGATGTTCGCGTATTCGGGATGGAACGCCGCGGCCTATGTCGCGGAGGAGATTCGCGATCCCGGACGCAACGTGCCGAAGGCGCTCGGCCTGGGCACCGTGGCGGTCATCGTGATCTACCTGCTGCTGAATCTTCTGTATCTCTATGCGATGCCGGGCGGCGATCTCGCCGGCCTCATCAGCGGCGGCGCGCGGCTGATCGACGTGGTCGCCGAACGGCTCTTCGGGTTCGTCACGGCGACGCTCATCGCGCTCTTCACGATCATCAGCCTCGCCGCGAGCGTCAGCGCGATGGTGCTCGCGGGGCCGCGCGTGTACTATGCGATGGCGCGCGACGGACTGTTCTTCCCGGCTGCGGCGCGCGTGCATGCCCGTTACCGCACGCCGGCGATTGCGATTGTCGCGCAGGGCCTCTGGAGCGGCGTGTTGATTCTGTCGGGCACGCTGTCGCAGCTTGCCTCCTACACCGGATTCGCCGTGGTGCTGTTCGCGGCGGTCGCCGTGATGGCGTTGTTCGTCCTGCGCGCGCGGCACCCCAACGAGCCGCGTCCCTTCCGCGCCTGGGGCTATCCGGTCGCGCCCGCGCTCTTCATCGTCGTGAGTGGAGCGATGCTGGTGAACGCGATCTGGCGGGAGCCGCGCGACTCGCTGTTCGGCGTGTTCGTGATTGCGATCGGTCTGCCGCTCATGATCTGGTTCAGGCGCGGGAGCGCCCGGCCGTAGCCATCAGGACCCACAGCGTCGCGACGGCCAGCGTCCCGTCGCTCGCCGCAAACAGCAGGAAGCTTGCCGGCGAGCCGCGCAGCAGATAATCGAGGATGAAGACGGCGGCGCCCGCGCCCTTGAGCAGCGGTCCCATCACCCACAGATAGCCGCGGTAACGCACGGGATCGCGAAGCGGCAGCCAGTATCCGAATCCCACGGCCATCAGAAACAAACCGTTCAGATCGGCGTGAATGGGAGGAACCGGTAGGGGCACGCCGAACAGCGCCGCGAGCTGCGGGCGCGCCAGAAGCAGCGTGCAGCCGACCAGGACGTCGTAGACTCCGGAGACGCCTGCGATGATTGCCAGCGACAGGGATTTGTTGAATGGTTGATCTGTTGATTTGTTGATTGAGGGCGGCAAAATCAACAGCTCAACAAATCAACCATTCAACAAATTCAGCTTACGGAGCCGGCTTCAGCTCTCCACGATACGTAATCGTGCGGCCGGGTTGGGCCCGAAGCTCGAAGACCAGCGACTCGAATCCGCGTGCCCTGATTTCGACGCGGTGCGGCCCGTAGTCGAGTCGAAGCCTCTGGAAGATGCCGTCGAAGTCGTCAACCTGACCGACATAGTAGCCGTCCACGTAGACGTCTGCGTGTTCCGGTTTGATCTTCAAGCGGACGGCACCCTGCTCGTAGTATCCGCCGTAACCGCCGGACGAGGGGTAGCCATACCAATAACCCGAGGGGTACGACCACCACATCGGGTCGTAATAGAAGTAGCCGAGGCCAAAAGCGCCGTACCCATACCCGTTGTAGCCGTAGCCATAGGTGTTGTAGCCGTATGGGTAATAACCGTACGGAGCCGTCGCCGACGAGCGGGCCGGCGGGGTGGGGGCTTCCGAGCGCGGAATCGCCTGGCCGATCGCGGGGTGATCGCCCCGGGGGCGGCTATAGGGTGGCGGTCCCTGGTGTGCCGGCTGCCCGTCCTGAAAACGTCCCGGTGCACGCTCGATCCCAGAATCGCGCCCCGCCCAGGGTGTGGGCGATGGGGCCGACATCGAACCGCCACCAGAACTCGAGCCCCCGCTGTCGCTCATTCCCGATCCGGCGCTCGAGCCTCCGCTGGATCCACCGCCGCCGCCGCGTTCGCCCGCGCCGCCACTACCGGGACCGCCGCCTCCAGGGCCGGCGCGCGGGCCTTCGGATTGTGGCTGCGCCGCGAGATAGAGTGGCGTGGCGACCAGCATCACCAGGCTCAGGAAGGCTACACGAGTGAGATGCCGTGTCATGACAGGCTCCTATCGTGCCCGGCGGGAGCCGGGCATCCAGCTATGGAAGAGCAACAGCGCTGCCATCGCCGCCCGCAGGGTTCAACCCAGATTATCTCGCAAATCCAGGCCACGGGGCACGACCCTTTTTTGATGTCCTCAAGTGTGCGCAGTCCGGCCGGTTCCTTGACACCTTTTCTGTCCACTGATAAAGCTGTCTTAGAGTGATCCTCCAGGCCACCACGATCCTCGCGATTCGGCACCAGGGACACGTGGTGATGGCCGGCGACGGACAGGTCACCCTGGGCGACCAGATCTTCAAGCACGGCGCCCGCAAGATCCGGCGTCTGTACAATGACAAGATCCTGGCCGGCTTTGCGGGGTCGGCCGCCGACTCCTTCGCGCTCTTCTCCAGGTTCGAATCGAAGCTGGAACAGTATCGCGGCAACCTCGAGCGGTCCGCCGTGGAGCTGGCCAAGGACTGGCGCACCGATCGCATCCTCCGGCGGCTCGAAGCGATGCTGATCGTGCTCGACCAGAAGTCGACGTTTCTCCTGTCCGGGAACGGCGACCTCATCGAGCCGGACGATGGCGTCGTTGCGATTGGATCGGGGGGCGGCTACGCACTTGCGGCGGCGCGGGCCCTCGCCCGGCACACCACGCTCGACGCGCGCACCATCGCCGAAACCGCGCTGAAGATCGCGGCCGATATCTGCGTCTATACGAACGCCGCCATCTCCATCGAAGAGCTGTAGGACACCCAAACTCATGGCCGTTCACCTTCCGGAAGTCACCGAGACGATGGTGGGCCAGCTCACGCCGCGCCAGATCGTGCACGAGCTGGACAAGTATGTCGTCGGGCAGCACCAGGCGAAGCGAGCGGTGGCGATCGCGCTCAGGAATCGCATCAGGCGCCAGAAGCTGCCGTCGGAGCTCGCCGAGGAAGTCGCGCCGAAGAACATCCTGATGATCGGCCCGACCGGCGTCGGCAAGACCGAGATCGCCCGACGCCTCGCCCGGCTGGCCCAGTCGCCGTTCTTGAAGGTCGAGGCGTCCAAGTTCACCGAAGTGGGCTACGTCGGACGTGACGTCGAATCGATGGTCCGCGACCTGGCGGAGCTGGCCGTTGACATGGTGCGGGCCGAGCGCCTGATCGAAGTCGAGGACAAGGCGCGGCAGAACGCGGAAGAACGGCTGCTCGACCTCTTGCTCCCGCCGGTGCATCTCGTGTCCGAGGGCGAGGACACGGGCGACGCCAGGGAGCCGGTAACGGACACGCGGGAGAAGTTCCGCGCGCAGCTTCGCGAAGGCCGGCTGGATCGCCGGGTCGTGGAGCTCGAGGTCCGCGAGAAGAGCTTCCCGTCGTTCGAGATCATCGCGGGCTCGACGGTCGAGGAGGTCGACATCAACATCAAGGAGATGCTGCCCGGGCTCTTTCAGGGGCGGACGAAGAAGCGGCGCGTCAAAGTGCCGGAGGCGCTCGAGTATCTGGTCCAGGAAGAGCAGCAGAAGCTGATCGAGATGGAAAGCGTGGCCAAGACCGCGGTCGATCGGGTGCAGCAGGCCGGGATCATCTTCATCGACGAGATCGACAAGATCGCGGGGCGCGAGAGCGGGCATGGGCCGGACGTGAGCCGCGAGGGCGTCCAGCGCGACATCCTGCCGATTGTGGAGGGGACGACGGTCAACACGAAGTACGGCATGGTGAAGACCGATCACATCCTGTTCATCGCGGCCGGCGCCTTCCACGTCTCGAAGCCGTCGGACCTCATTCCGGAGCTGCAGGGCCGCTTTCCGATCCGCGTCGAGCTCGGGCCGCTCGGCAAAGACGAGTTTGTCCGGATCCTGACCGAGCCGCGCAGCGCGCTGGTCAAGCAGTACGTCGCGTTGATGGAGACCGAGGGCATCGAGCTGCGGTTCGAGCCGGAGGCGATCGAGCGGATCGCCGACTACGCGACCCTCGTCAACGAGCGCACCGAGAACATCGGCGCGCGCCGGCTCCATACCGTGATGGAAAAGCTGCTCGACGAGATCTCGTTCGACGCGCCCGATCTGACGGTTCACAGCTTCACGGTCGATGCCGCCTACGTCGACCGCATGCTCGCGGCCATCGTCAAGGACGAAGACTTGACCAGATACATTCTCTAGTTTGTCGGTGCTGTCCCTCCGTCGCCCGAATCTCCTCCTACTCGCCGTCCTCATCCTGGCCGCCGCCGCCGGGTGCGGGAAGCGGGGACCACCGCGTGCGCCGCTGCCACGGACTCCGGAGCGCGTCTCCGCCGTCACCGCCCGTCGACTCGGCGCGGAGGTCGTCGTCCGCTTCACAATCCCGACCGCCAATGCCGACGGCCGGGCGCCCGCCGATGTCGAGCGGGTGGACGTGTACGCTTATACCGGCAGCCCGGCGGGCGATGAGACCATCGACATCCTGAAGCAGGCCGCCGTCATCGGCTCGGTCAAGGTGCGGAAGCCTCCGCAGCCCGAGGAAGAAGACCGGAAGGCGCTCGAAAGGAAGAAACAGCAGCTGCCGCCGCCTCCGCCGCCGGAGCCGAAGCCACCGGGCACCTACGATCAAGGTGAGACGGCGTCGGTGACCGAAACACTGACGCCCGTCCTCACGGTGCCGGACAAAGTGGTGGTGGCGGCGCGCGAGAAGATGGCGCGCCGCGCGGCACCGCCTGTCTTCAACGCGTTTCGCTGGCCCGGGCCGATGGAGATGCCGAGGCGGTACTACGCCGCCGTGGCGGTCAGCTCGAACGGGAAGAAGAGCGGTCTCTCGCAGCGCGTGATCGTGCCGATGTTCAGGCCCACGTCGCCGCCCGCAATCGCCGATTTCCTGTACACCGAGACCGCGATCACCGTTCTGTGGACACCGCCAGCCGACGCGCCTCGCCCGATCATCGGCGAGCCCGCCACCGCGGCACTGGCGCCGACCGCAGCGCCGACGCCCGAGGCGCCCACGCCGCCGAAGCCGGTCGCCGTCCTCGAGCCGTTGACGTCTCGCTCGATCGTGCCGAACCGACTTCCGGTTACCTACAACGTCTACGACACGAAGCCAGACGAGTCGGGCGTCATCAAACCGCTCAACCCGACGCCGCTCGCGGCGCCGGTATTCGTCGACACCCGGCTCGAATTCGGGACCGAGCGTTGTTACGTCGTCAGGACGGTGACACCGGTCGGAGACCTCACGGTCGAAGGCGATCCGTCGGAAGCCCGGTGTGTCACGCCGGTCGACATCTTCCCACCGGCGCCACCGCGCAATCTCGCGGCGGTCGGCGGCGAGGGCGTGATCAGCCTGATCTGGGAACCGAACACCGAGGCCGACCTCGGCGGCTATTTGCTCTTGCGCGGGGAAGCACCGGGTGAGAAACTTTTGGCGCTCACGCCGGCGCCGATTCGCGAGACGACCTTCCGGGACACGACGGTGAAACCCGGCGTGCGGTACGTGTACGTCGTTCAGGCGGTCGACAACGTGGAGAAGCCGAACGTGAGTGCCCCGTCGAACCGGGTCGAAGAGGCGGCGAGGGACTGAATTCCTTGGAGGCTCCATGAAGCTGTTCGTGGACACAGGCAACGTGCGCGAAGTGGAGACACTGGCTTCGATCGGAATCCTCGACGGGGTGACGACCAACCCGTCGCTGCTCGCCAAGGAAGGCGGCGACTTCCGCCACATCCTCAAACAGATCTGCCTGACCGTGCAGGGTCCGGTCAGCGCGGAGGTCGTCGCGACCGAGTCGGCCTCGATGGTCCGGGAAGGCCGCGACCTGGCCACGATCGACGAGCACATCGTCGTCAAGGTCCCGTTCGGGAAAGACGGCGTGAAGGCGTGTCGCGCCCTGACGCGGGACGGCATCCGGGTGAACGTGACGCTCGTGTTCTCCGCCACGCAGGCGCTGCTCGCGGCGAAGGCGGGCGCCTATTTCGTCAGCCCGTTCGTCGGACGCCTGGACGATGTGGCGACGGACGGCATGGAGCTCATCGAGCAGATCGTGGAGATCTACGACAACTACAAGTTCTCGACCGAGGTGCTGGTCGCCAGCGTGCGGCACCCGATTCATGTTGTCCAGGCGGCGCGCCTGGGCGCCGACATCTGCACCTGTCCCGCCGCAGTCATCGAAGCAATGTTCAAGCACCCGCTGACCGACATCGGCCTCGCGCGCTTCCTGAAGGACTGGGAGAAGGCGCAGGGGATCAAGGTGTAACAGCTGCCGGGACTCGGGGTTCGGGATTCGGGGTTCGGCGGTGCAACTCGGGGCTTCCGAACTCACGAATCCCGAATCCCAAATCCCGAATCCCGACATGGACAGAGTTCATCGTCTCTCCGATCTGGAGCGCCTCGCCGACGAGGGCGGCGGCGAGGAGCGGCGGCGCCGGCAGCACGAGGCCGGGAAGCTGACGGCGCGCGAGCGCATGGAGGAGCTCTTCGATCGCGGCACGTTCGAAGAGACCGACAAGCTCGTGACGCACCGCTGCCGCGACTTCGGCATGGCGGACCAGATCGTCCCGGGCGACGGCGTCGTGGCCGGCCACGGCCGCATCGACGGGCGATCCGTCTATGGGTTCGCGCAAGACTTCACCGTGTTCGGCGGATCGCTGTCCGAAACGAACGCGGCCAAGATCGTCAAGATCATGGACCTCGCGGTGCAGCAGGGGGCGCCGATCGTCGGTCTGAACGATTCGGGCGGCGCGCGGATTCAGGAAGGGGTGCTCTCGCTCGCCGGCTACGCCGACATTTTCCTGCGCAACATCCTGGCGTCAGGCGTCGTGCCCCAGATCTCCGCCATCATGGGGCCGTGCGCGGGCGGTGCGGTCTACTCGCCGGCGATCACCGATTTCAACATCATGGTCCGGAACACGAGCTACATGTTCGTCACGGGCCCCGATGTCATCAAGACGGTGACGCACGAGGAGGTCACGAAGGAGCAGCTTGGCGGGGCGATGACGCACAACGAGAAAAGCGGCGTGGCGCACTTCGCCGTCAGCGACGACCACGAGTGCCTGGCACTCATTCGCGAGCTCCTGTCGTTCATGCCGGGCAACAACCTGGACGATCCGCCGCGTCTCGAGACCGCCGATCCGATCGATCGCGCCGACGAAGCGCTCGACCGGCTCGTCCCCGCGGCGCCGAACCAGCCGTACGACATGCTCGACCTGATCCATCTGGTGGTGGACGAGGGCTACCTGCTCGAGGTCCACCGGCACTACGCGCGGAATCTTATCGTGGGGTTCGCGCGCCTGGCGGGGCGGCCCGTCGGAATCGTGGCGAACCAGCCGGCGCACCTGGCCGGGACGTTGGACATCGACGCGTCCGTCAAGGGGGCGCGGTTCGTCCGCTTCTGTGACGCGTTCAATATCCCGCTCGTGACGTTCGAGGACGTGCCCGGGTTTCTCCCCGGCACCGTGCAGGAATGGGGCGGGATCATCCGGCAGGGCGCGAAGCTGCTCTATGCGTTCGCGGAAGCCACGGTACCGAAGGTGACCGTCATCACGCGCAAGGCGTACGGCGGTGCGTACTGCGTCATGGCCAGCAAGCACATTCGCACCGACTTCAACTACGCGTGGCCGTCGGCCGAAATTGCGGTGATGGGACCGGAAGGAGCCGTGAACATCCTGTATCGCCGCGAGCTGGAGACGGCACACGATCCGGAGAGGCTCCGCGCCGAGAAGGTGGCGGAGTTCCGCCAGAAGTTCGCGAACCCGTCCGTCGCGGCGGCGCGCGGGTTCGTCGACGAGGTCATCCAGCCGCGTGAGACCCGCCGCGCGCTGATCTCCGCCCTCGCCACGCTCGAAGGCAAGCGGGTCAAGAACCCGCCGAAGAAGCACGGGAACATTCCACTCTGACAAGCTGTCAGCTATTAGCTTTCAGCTGTTAGCCAAGACATGGCCCGGGCCGCCAGGAGTCAGGCCGAGGGCTGATAGCCGGTGGCGGTCACGGTCTGGCTGACAGCTGAGAGCTGAAAGCTGATAGCTTGGCAAGTGCTAGAATCATTGTGGAATGCCCCCGCCTGCGCAGTGATCGACTTCGATATCCTCGGCTTTGAACAAGATTCTGATCGCCAACCGCGGCGAGATCGCCGTTCGGATCATCCGCGCGTGCCGTGACCTCGGCCTCTCGAGCGTCGCGGTCTATTCGGAGTGCGACCGCGGCGCCCTACACGTCCGCTTTGCGGACGAGGCCGTCCCGATCGGGCCCAGCCCGCCGTCGGAGAGCTATCTGCAGGTGGACGCGATCGTCGACGCCGCGAGGCGATCCGGGGCCGCGGCCGTTCATCCGGGGTACGGATTCCTCGCGGAAAACGCGGCGCTCCCTCGGGCGTGCCAGGAATCGGGGCTCGTCTTCATCGGCCCGACGCCGGAAGCCATCGAGCTGATGGGAAGCAAGACCGCCGCGCGGCGGGCCGCGACCGAGGCGGGCGTCACGGTCGTGCCGGGCACGAGCGATCCGCTCGGTGCGGCGGCGTCGGACGCCGACCTGACGGCGGCGGCCGCCGCGGTCGGCTATCCGCTGCTCGTCAAGGCGGTGTCGGGGGGAGGCGGCAAGGGGATGCGGGCCGTCTCGGCGCCCGCGGATCTCCCGCACGCCGTGCGGGCCGCGCGATCGGAGGCGGCGTCGTCGTTCGGCGATGCGGCGATCTATTTCGAGCGGCGGCTGACCCAGCCTCGACACGTCGAGGTTCAGCTGCTCGCGGATCACCACGGCACCATCCTGGCGTTCGTCGAGCGGGAGTGCTCGATCCAGCGGCGGCACCAGAAGGTGATCGAGGAGTCGCCGTCGGTCGCGGTGTCGCCCGCGCTGCGCGCGCGCCTGGCGGCGGCGGCCGTCTCGGTGGCCGCTCGCGTCGGCTACACGAACGCCGGAACGATCGAGTTCCTGCTCGACGATGAGACGGGGGCGTTCTTTTTTCTCGAGATGAACACGCGGCTCCAGGTCGAGCACCCGGTGACCGAGATGGTGACCGGCGTCGACCTGGTGCAGTGGCAGATCCGGATCGCCCGAGGCGAGCCGCTGACGCTCGACCCGACTCGCCTGCTCGAGCCGGCCGGTCACGCGATCGAGTGCCGGGTGTACGCCGAGGATCCCGACAACCAGTTTCTGCCGTCGCCCGGCCGCATCCTGGCGATGCGGACGCCGGCGGGTCCCGCGGTCCGAGACGACACCGGCGTGGCGGCGGGCCTCGACGTGCCGATGTTCTACGATCCGCTGATCTCGAAGCTGATCGTGTGGGGCGCGGATCGCCGGCAGGCCACCGCCAGGATGACGCGCGCGCTCCGGGAGTATCAAGTGGTCGGCATCAAGACGACGCTTCCGTTCTTTCGGTGGCTGCTCGGCAGGCCGGAATTCGCGGACGGCCGCTTCGACACGACGTTCCTCGATCGCGTGCTTCAGCAGCGGAACGGCCAGCCGTTCGAGTCACGCGACGAAGAGGGGGTGCGCCGGGCCGCGATGGTCGCGGCGCTGTACGCCTGCCGGCGTTCGACCGGCAGCTCGGGCGACCGCGGCGATCGCCCCGGGGTCGGCCGGTGGCAGCGTCAAGCGCGTGTCGACGGGTTACGATGACCAAGGACCCTCGTGCAGTTTTCAGTTCTCAGTAGTCAGTTTTCAGTTCGGATCTCGCCCGCAAATAACTGAAAACTGATGACTGATAACTGAGAACTACGCTACAGCGAAGTGAAAAACGCTGTAGTGTCCCGTCTCCGTAATTCGCGACATAATTCCCGGGCGGGGCATCCCGGCTGGCTGCGTTGCTCGTCGCTTACAAATACCCGATTTGCGCGCTCCTCGCGCCTTGCCATCCGGGCGCCGCGCTCCGGGATTTATGCCACGAATTACGGAGACGGAACACTAGCGACTCATGCTCATCGAAGTCGAGATCGACGGCACGGTGCGCGCAGTCTCGGTTGAAGCGCTCGGCGGGCTCCGGTTTCGTACGACGGTCGATGGGATGAGCCATCTCGTCGAGCTGACCGAGGCGGAGGCGTCTCGACTGTCGCTGCTCGTTCACGATCCGTCCGCGGTGGACGAATGCGCCGCGCGAACGACGATCGACGCCCTCGTCGCGGAGACGGGTCGTCCCGGCGAGCTGGCGATTGAGATGGCGGGCGCAACCTTCCAGGCGCGCGTCTTCGGCCACGGACGCGCCTGGGGCGCCCGGCGCCGCGTCACCGGGGTCGAGCCGGCTGTCGCCGGCACCGAGCAGGTTCGCGCCCCGATGCCCGGCAAGATCGCGCGGGTGCTGGTCGCGCCGGGCGAGCGGGTGAGGTCGCGTCAGCCGCTCGTCGTGGTCGAAGCGATGAAGATGGAGAACGAGCTGCGAGCCGGAGCGGACGCGCACGTCAAGGATGTGCTGGTCACCGAAGGAACGCTGGTCGAGGCCGGTCGCGTGCTGGTGGTGCTCGAAGGTTGAACATGCTGGACTTGCAAGACGACGGCGAAGCCCCGAACGAGGCGGACCAGCCGCCGGAGACGATGGAGCCGCTGCCTCCTGGTCCGCCGTCGGTGTCTCGCCGGTCGATCTTCGGCTTGATTCGAAGGGGTCTCGTTCTCTGCTTCTCCTTGATCGTCGCCCTGCTGGCCGCTGCCTTCGTGGCGACCCTCACGGTCGATCTCGGGCCCTACCTGCGCGAGCGGGCCGAGCAGGAGGGATCGAAACGGATCGAGCGGCCGCTCCACATCGGCACGCTCTCGGTGCACCTGCTCGGCGGGCGCTTCCTACTCGAGGATCTCGTCATCGAAGGACTTCGCCCGACCGATCGTCCGTTCCTCCGCGCCAAGCGCATCGCCATCTCGATGGGCTGGGCCGCGATCGTTCATCGCGAGGTGCTCGTCGAGTCGGTCGAGATGACCGATTGGGAGATGCTGGTCGAGACGTTTCCGGACGGCCGCCACAGCTTTCCCAAGTTCACCTCCGATGAACCCGCCGGGCCGAAGCGGGTCGAGACGACGGTTCAGTGGGTGAACGCGTACCGGGGGCAGTTCACGTTCGACGATCACGGCGCGCCCTGGCGCACCGTCGCGCGGAACCTGGAAGTCAAGATCAGCCATCTGGCCGACTATCGCGGTCAGGCGACGTTCTCCAACGGAACGGTCCAAATCCGGAACTTCGAGCCGATGTCAGCCGCGATGCGGGCGTCGTTCCGTCTCGACGGCGCGCGCGTCCACTTCGATCGGCTCGATCTCACGACCGACGGCGCCACGACGGTGGCAACCGGCGACACCGATCTGTCGCACTGGCCCGAGCAGACCTACGATTTCCGCTCGCGGGTCGAGCTCCCGCGGATGAAGGAGATCTTCTTCGCCGGGCAGGACTTCACGCTCGAGGGCAAGGGTGGAGTGAACGGCCGCTTTCACATCTTCAAAGGCGGCCGCAAGCTGACCGCCGACTTCTCGAGCGATCTCGCGCACCTGAATCGGTACGAGTTCCCCGACGTTCGCGGGTCGATGGTCTGGCTGCCGGACAGGTTCGACGTCGTCAACGCCCGCGCCGCGTTCTACGGGGGCGCGACGAGGTTCAGCTACTCGATGGCGCCGCTCGGTGTGCCGGCGCCGGCGCTGGCGCGCTTCGACGTCGAGTATTCGGGTGTAAGCCTGGCCAGCTTCACCGATTTTCTCGACACCAAAGGCCTGCGGCTCATCGGACGCGCCTCGGGCCGTCACCTGCTCGAGTGGCCCGTCGGACGATTTGCCGGGCATCGCGGCAACGGCGAACTTCGCGTCGAGGCGCCCGAGGGCGTGGATCTTCTCCGGCCCGATGCGCCGCTCACCCCCCGTCGACCCTCCACCGGGACCTTCCGCGCGCCGCTCGGGTACGTCCCGGCCGGCGGGCAGTTTTCGTACACGTACGGCCCGGAGTGGATCGAGATCGATCGCGGCCACGCCGCGACGGAGACCAGCTACGTCAGCTTCAAGGGGCAGACGGCGTACGGCGAGCGATCGAAGGTTCCATTCGACGTCGTGAGCGCCGACTGGCAGGAAAGCGATCGCCTGCTAGCCGGCGTGCTGACGGCGTTCGGGTCGCCGACCCGCGCGGTCGAGATCGGCGGGCGGGGCGAATTCCACGGCGTGCTGGTCGGCGCGTTCTCGCAGCCGCGGGTCGAGGGGACGTTCCGCGGCGCCGACTTGCGCGCCTGGGACGTCGTCTGGGGCGAGGGCTCGGGGTCGATCGTCATGGAGAACAGCTATCTCGACGTGACCGATGGGGTCGTTCGACGAGACGACTCCGAGATTCGCGCCGACGGCCGCTTCTCCCTGGGGTATCCCCGGCGCGATGGCGGGGAGGAAATCAACGCGCGCGTCGTCGTGACGCGCCGGCCGGTCGCCGATCTGCGCCACGCCTTCGAGCTGGACGAGTACACAGTCGACGGAACGCTCAGCGGCGAGTATCACCTGACGGGCCGGTACCAACGGCCGCTGGGATCGGGCCAGACCGTCATCGACAACGGCACGGCGTACCGCGAGCCGTTCACCCGCGCGTCGGCGGCGTTGCGGTTCGAGGGCCCCGGCATCCGGTTCGACGGCCTCCAGATTCAGAAAGCGACCGGCCTCGTGACCGGCGCCGCGTATCTCGGACTGAACGGCTCCTACTCGTTCGATGCCGACGGCCGCCGCATCCCGATCGAGTCGCTGCGCGTGACGTCGTCCCCGCAGGCGCCCCTGTCAGGCCTGGTGAACTTCGCCTCGTCCGGACGGGGCACCTTCGACCAGCCACGGTACGACGTGAAGTTCCAGGTCGACGACCTGTTTCTTCGTGATGAGGGCGTCGGGCAGGTCATCGGGCGGCTGTCGGTGCGCGACGAGGAGCTGACCATCGAGCTGGACGCCGCGTCGCCCCGGCTGGCAGTGTCGGGGGCGGGGCGCATCTCGCTGACACCCGGCAGCGACGCCGATCTCTCGTTCCGATTCACCCGCACGTCGCTCGACCCGTACCTGCGTACGTTCGATCCCCGCTTTTCTCCCCTGACGACCATCGTCGCGAGCGGCGTCCTGCGGATCGAGGGGCCACTCGAGAGCCCGCCGCGGCTCAACCTGCAAGCCGGCGTCGACTCGCTCGAGCTTCGGCTGTTCGATTACCAGCTGGCGAACGAGGGACCGATCCGGATGGCGCTGACCGATCGGGTGATGACGCTCGATCCCGCTCGACTCGTCGGCCAGGACACGCGGCTCGATCTCTCCGGGTCGTACGACACGCTCGACGAACAGATACGACTCCGCGCCGAGGGCGACGCCAACCTCGGCATCCTGCAGGGCTTCGTTACCGATCTGAACAGCTCGGGCCGCGCGGTCGTGGTCGCGTCGGTGCAAGGCCCCATACAGCGACCGGTGTTCTCGGGCCGGGCCGAGATCCACGACGGCCGCATCCGCCACTTCCTCCTGCCGCACTCGATCGAGCGCCTGAACGGACGCCTCACGCTGGCGGCCGACGGCATCACGCTGGACCAGCTCGTCGGCACGGTGGGGGAGGGCCGGGCCACCTTCGGCGGGCGAATTGCGCTCAACGGCTTCAGGCCGGGAGACCTGTACATCACGGCGACCGGCGAGCGGATGCGCCTGCGCTATCCAGAAGGATTTCAGTCGGTGGTCGACGCGGATCTTGCGCTTCGCGGCACGCTGGAGGCGCCGCTGCTCAGCGGCACCGTGAACGTCGTGAACGCGACCTACGAGCGTCCGTTCAATCTCGAGGGCGGGCTCCTGGAGTTCGGGGGCGAGACGTCGCCGTCGGTGCCCCCGGCCGCGAGCGAAGGTTTTCCCCTCCGCTTCGACGTCCGCATCCTCGCGCCCTCCGCCCTGCGAATCGAGAGGAACAACGCGCGCATCGTGTCGAGCGCGGATGTGCAGCTTCGAGGCACGTATCAGCAGCCACTCCTCTTCGGCCGCGCCGACATCGAGCGGGGCGAGGTGACGTTCGAAGCCAAGCGCTACGTCGTGACCCACGGCACGATCGACTTTTCGAACCCCGTGCAGATCGAGCCGTTCTTCGATCTGGAAGCGGAAACCAGCGTGCGCGTGCCGGGCCAGACGTATCGGGTCACGCTGCGGGTGACCGGCACGATGAAGTCGCTCGTCTATCAGCTGGACGCCGATCCGCCGCTGCCGGAAGCGGAGGTGATCGCGCTCCTGTTTGGCGACCCGAGGTCGACGCAGGATGTCGAGATTCGGGCGCTGCGAACGCCCACGACGGAGTACGCGACGCAGTTGCTTCAGGCGCGAGCTGCGCGTCTCCTCGCGTCTCCGATCTCCTCCGAGGTGGGGCGGGTGGTCGAGCAGACCTTCGGCGTCGACACGTTCCAAATCACCCCCTCGCTGATCGATCCGTACCAGCAATCGTCCCGGCTCAACCCGTCGGCGCGCCTGACGATCGGCAAGCGGATCTCCGATCGCGTGTACTTGACGTTTTCGCGCAGCCTCGCCTCGTCCACGCGCGATCAGATCATCCTCCTCGAGTACGACGAGAGCGACCGCTTGTCCTGGATCCTGACCCAGAACGGAGATCGCACGTACTCGCTCGACGTGCGGGTCAGGCACGTCTTCTGATGCGGACCGCCAGACGCCGTGCGGCTTGCGCCATCCTGAGCTGGGCGCTGGCAGCCGCACGGGTGTCGGCGCAGGCGCTGCCGGTGGGCCAAACGGTGGCGGCGATTGCGATCGACCTCGACGGCCGCGCGATCGACGACCCCGCCCTGCTGAAGCTGATCGACACGCGTGTCGGTCAGCCGCTCGCACCCTCCGACGCCCGCGAGAGCATCGTCCATCTGATGGGGCTCGGCCGTTTCGAGGATGTCCGGGTGCGCGCGCTCGACGACGAACGCGGTCTGACGGTCCGATACGAGCTGCGATCGCTGCGGACGGTGAAGGCGATCGAATTCAAAGGTCACCTGGGGTTGTCCGAGCGCGAGCTGCGCGACGCCGTCCTCGCGCGGTTCGGCTCGTCGCCGCCCGCCGGCCGCGCTGCTGATATTGCTTTGGTGCTCCGCGACGTTCTCGGCCAACGCGGCTTCCGCCAGGCCAGCGTCACGCCGCAGCAAGTGCCAGACGAGGCGCGCGGGGGCGGACCGGTGCTCGTCGTGGAGGTCGACTCCGGCGCCCGGACACTGGTCGGACGGATCGACGTCCAGGGGACGATCGCGCGCGAGACGCTGCTCGATGAGCTCGACCTCCGCACGGGCGAGCCGTATGACGCCAGCGCGCTCTTTCAACGCGTGGAGCGCTACTCGCGCAAGCTGAAGTCGGGCGGACACTCCCGCGCGACGCTCGAACTGCTCCCCCGCCCGTCCGACGATGGCCAGGCGGTGGACCTGGCGATTCGGGCGGATCGCGGTCCGGTCGTGAGGGTCGAGTTCCAGGGGGACGCCGTGCCACGCGCTGTCCGCGACGAGCTGGTGCCAATCGAGCGGGAAGGATCGGCGGACCAGGATCTGCTCGAAGACTCGAAGCGGCGCCTCGAGCGCTACCTGCGGTTTCAGGGGTACCGGGATCCACGCGTCAGCTTTTCCTCACGGCTGGACGACAACCAGCTCACGATCGTCTTCGACGTCCACCGGGGCCCGCGCGTCCGTGTGGGCAGCGTGCCGGTGAGCGGCAATCAATCACTGCTGCTGGCCGAGCTCGAGCCGTCGATCCTCGTCAGGTCCGGAGACCCGTTTGTCGACGCGCAGCTCGATGCCACGAAGCGCGCGCTGGAAGATCAGTACCAGCGGCTCGGGTTTTCGGACATCAGGGTCACGATCGGGACATCAGCCGGCGCCTCTGGGGGAACCGAGTCGGGCAAGGCCGCCGCCACTCAACAAGTCGACGTGCGCATCGCGATTGAAGAGCGCATTCGAACGACCGTCGGACGGATCGCCTTCGACCGCAACGACGCGGTTCCAGACAGTGTGCTTCGTGAAGTCATGGGGTTGAGGCCGGGCGTGCCGTTCTATCGGCCACAACTCAAGGTGGACGTCGAGAACGTGCTGCTTCAGTATCGGAACCGCGGCTACCAGCTCGCCGCCGTCGACGCGGGCCCCGTGTTCAGCGACGATCGCCGCACGGTGGACATCACCTTCCTGATTCGCGAAGGCCCCCAGATCTTCGTCGATCACGTCCTCATCGTCGGCAACGCGCGAACCAGCACCGAGACGATCGAGCGGCAGCTCATGGTGAAGTCGGGCCAGCCGCTCAGCCTGACCGCCGTCCTGGAGAGCCGGCGCCGTCTCGCCGCATTGGGTCTGTTTCGCCGCGTGGAGATCACCGAGCTCCAGCACGGGACGGAGACGAACCGGGACATCCTCGTCACCGTCGAAGAAGCGCCCGTCACCTCCATCGGCGTCGGCGGGGGTGTGGAGGGTGGGGAGGTGTTGAGGCGGACGACGGAGGATCCGGGCCGCGCGAGCGAGCACTTCGAGCTCGCGCCTCGCGGGTTCTTCGAGATCGGCCGGCGCAACCTGTGGGGCAAGAACCGGTCGGTCAACCTGTACACCCGCGTGAGCGTGCGGCAGCAGAGCGACGTCCTGCTGCCCGAAGGCCAGACGAAACGAGGGCTGGGATTTCGCGAGTACCGTGTCCTCGGCACGTTTCGCGAGCCCGACGTGTTCGGCACGAACATCGATGCGCTCGTGACCGGCGCGCTCGAGCAGGCGGTGCGATCGAGCTTCAACTTCAGCCGGCGAAGCGCGCGGGTCGAGCTGGCCGAGCGCGTGACCCCACGAGTGAGTGTCATCGGTCGATACTCGTTCGATCGCACGCGGCTCTTCGAGGAACAGTTCAACGCCGGCGACCGGCTCCTCATCGACCGGCTCTTCCCCCAGGTCCGTCTGTCGTCCGTTGCCGGCTCCCTCTTGCGGGACACTCGAGACGATGCGCTCGATCCGTCGAGCGGCATGCTGGTCGGTGTCGACGGGCAGATCGCCGCGCGAGCGATTGGCGGGGAGGTGGGATTCACGAAGACGTTCCTGCAAGGGTTCACGTATCGTCGACTGCCGGGGCGCCGCCGGATTATCTTCGCAGCCGGCGCGCGGCTCGGCCTGGCCGGCGGCTTTCCTCGCGACGTCGTGCGGCTGGACGCCGACGAGCACCCGGTGGCGGGTCCTGATGGCAGGCCGATTGTCGATGTCGTCGAGGACGTGCCGGCCAGCGAGCGGTTCTTCGCCGGCGGCGATACGACGGTGCGGGGCTTCGTCCTGGATCGGCTCGGCGCGCCCGAGACGATCGACCTCGACGGCTTTCCCCGCGGCGGCAACGCGCTGATGATTCTGAACGCCGAGATTCGGATGCCGGTCTGGCGCGACATCGGCGCGGTCGGGTTCATCGACGCGGGCAATGTCTTCGCGCGCGTCGACGATTTCGACCTCGGGGAGATCCGCGGCGCCGTCGGCTTCGGGCTGCGGTATCGATCGCCGGTCGGTCCGATCCGCGTGGACCTCGGGTTCGCGCTCGACCGGCGTCAAATCGGTGGGAAACCCGAGCGTCTTCCGGTCCTGCACATCAGCATCGGGCAGGCCTTTTGAAAAAGTTATCAGTTAATAGTTTTCAGTCATCAGTTCTGAAAGCGGCCTGTGGTAACAAAGCAGCGCGGCGAGCGATGAGCGAGCCGTGGTAGGCGGTGGGGGTGGGGCCCCACCGCGAACTAAGAAATGATGATCGCCATTCGTCGTGGTTGTGCCCCTGGCCTCAGCTTGTGGCTGTTCGCGTGCGTCGTCGCCGCGCAGACGCGCGATGTCCTGCTCGATCGCGTGCTGGCCATCGTGTCGGGCGAGGTCATCACGCTCTCCGACGTACGCGCGGCGACGACGCTCGGCCTCGTGACGCCGAGGGCGGGAGGCGACCCGACGGCTCGAGCGCTCTCAACTCTGATCGAGCGTCAGCTCATGCTCGGCGAGGCGAACCGTTACGCGGCACCTGACCCGCCGTCGGGCGCGGTCGAGCGACGCCTCGAGGAGGTGCGGCAACATGTGTCGTCGACCGGAGATGTCGAGGTGACTCTTCGCCGCACGGGCATGACCGCGGGGCGTCTGCGTGACTTCATTCGAGACGACCTTCGGGTTGACAGCTATCTCGACCAGCGGTTCGGCGGCGCGGCACAGCCGACGGAGGAGGAAGTGGCCGCGTACTACCGTGCGCACCAGTCGCAGTTCGCGCAAGAGGGGCTGGCGAGGTTCGAACAGGCGAGCGCCCTCGCGCGCGATCGGCTGCGAGACGAGCGGCGTCAGGTCCTGGTCGCGGACTGGCTCGAGCGCCTGCGCCGACGCGCCGACATTCGCGAGCTGTATCTGCCGTCTTCTTCGTAGGAGCGTAGAGTGGGACCGCAGATCACGCGCCGGCCGTTCGCTGCCGCCTCGATTGCCGACACGGCCGCCCGCAGCCTGGCGATGGTGACGCTGGCCGGCGTGCTGATGTATCCGGTGTCGGCGTTTCTCCGGTTCCCCGAAGTCCCGCTGGGACTCCGAGCCGCCTGGCTCCTGGTTCTGCTCGCCGCCTGGCGCTGGCCGTGGCGGTCGCTGCTGGGGTTCGTGGTCGTCGCCCCGCTCGTGCCGACCCTCCCATCCTGGTTCGACTGGCCGCCGATCGCGCCGGGGGAGATCCTCTTCTTCGGCATTCTCTGTCCCGCGCTCGCGCGTACGGTTCTGCGAACGAGACCGTGGCAGCCACGCGCCCAGTCACTGGCCCACGTGCTTGCGGCGCTCGCGACCGCGTCGGTGCTCGTCGCGCTCTACCCGCTTCATCTGGCGACGGACGGGATCGGCGCGCTACTCCTGCAGATTCACGAATTCGGTCGTGTCGACTTCATCGTCGCGCAATCGCAGCAGCACCTGTTCGGATCGCTGACCGCGTGGGCGATGCTGCTCGAAGGACTGGCGCTGCTCTGGCTCGTGCTCTCCGAGCCGGTGCCGGATGTCGAGCGTGCGATGGGGCAATTGTTGGGTGCGTCAGGCCTCGGCGCGATGGTCGTGGCCGCGCTCGGCGTGGGGCAGTGGTGGACCGGCCGCGGCCTCCTGCCGTTCTGGCTGCTGCAGAACCCGAACATCACGCGCATCAACGCGACCTTCACCGACGTGAACGGGTTGGGATCGTACCTGGCGATGATGGTGCCGGTCGCGCTGGGGTTGGCGATGCGACACGAAGGGCGCCGGCGGTGGAGCTGGCGCGCCGGCGCGGCGCTCGTGATGCTGGCGGTCCTGTTCACCGCGTCCCGCTCGGCCTGGGTGGCGCTGGCCATCGGTCTCGGCCTGTACGGCGTGGCGCTGTGGCGCTTCCGCCTGATCGCGGCCGGGAGCTGGATCGCCCGACATGCGGGACAGGTGATCGCCGGGGCGGCCGCCGCGATCCTGCTGACCGTCGCCGTTCTGTCGGCGTACGCGACGGCGCGCGATGTCCGCTTCTACGACGAGGATTCGTACGTCGAGACGCTGCTCTATACCGTGAACCTGCGAGCGCCCTTCCAGGAGCGTCTCAAGGGACGACTGGCGTTCTGGGCCGCTGCGACTTCGATGATCGCGCAGCGCCCCGCGTTCGGCATCGGGCTCGGCCGCTTCTACAAAGAGGTCGCGGTCTACGCGCCAGACCCCGCCGCGCTTCCCCGGCGCCAGGAGAACGCGCACAACTATTTCTTGCAGGTCGCGGCGGAGCTGGGGCTCATCGGGTTGGCGGCGTGGGTCGCCGTGCTGGCCGCGGCGCTCGCGCCCTCGCTGCGGGTCGCTTCCTCGGATCGGCGCCTGCCGGGCACGCGACATCTGGCGCTCGGGGTATCGGTCGGCATCGTCGTGTATCTGCTGACCTGGTCGACCGGCCACCCGCTGCTCGTGCGCGAAGGGCAGTTTGCGTTCTGGCCGCTGGTGGGTGCGGCCGCCGCGCTCGGCACGACCCCGCGATCGGTGTCCCACGAATCGCGTCGTTCCCTGAGATGGACCCCCTGGCTCGTCATTGGCCTCGTGGCCGCGTCGGTACCCTTCCGCGCCGCGCGAGACGAAGCCCGCGTCGACCTCACCCGGCTGTCATCGGGCCTGCATGAACCCGAGATCGATCGGTCCGGCCACCGGTTCCAATGGACCGTCGAGCGCGCCGTGTTCTACGTCCCGTCGGACGCCCGCCTCTTCGAGTTCAAGCTGCGATCGCTCGCGCCGTTCGAACAGACCCTCACGGTCCTGCTGGATGGCATCGTCGCCGACCGCTTGAAGCTCGGCGATCACGTCTGGCGCGACGAGCGATATCCCCTTCCTCACCGTCAGGGTGCCAATCGTTACCGGCGCGTCGAGCTCGTCGTGACGCCGATCTGGCGCCCTCCCAGCGACCCCCGCACGCTCGGCGTCCAGCTCAGGGATTTCGGGTTTCAATAAATCGTTGCATTGGGTGACCAAGTCTATCTTGTTGGCGGGCTTCCTTCTGCCCGCGCTCAATCGCCGTCGACTGCTTGTGATGCGTCGAGGCACGAAAACGGCATCGTCGAGCAAGCCCATTTCCGCACCAAGACCGCCGTGGAGCAGGCATTGCTGCTGCGCGGCCACGCCGACTTCGTCGATCAAGCGACGCACGAAACCTTCGTGCGTGAGGTGATTGAGGGGAAGCGGAATGCGCCGGCGGCGTGCCGGCTCGCGGAGAAGCGCCCGTCGCTGCGCCCGCTGCCGGCAGCCCCGGTGCCCAATTATTGTGTTGTTTCGTCCTCCTTAGCCCAACTTCCACGGTCCGCCGCGCGATTTCCGCAAGGTCGGTGGGTAAGTCCTTTGTTTTCAACACGGCGGTCCAGAATTTCCTAAAT
>JACOUA010000406.1 GCA_016178075.1 Acidobacteriota bacterium | reverse complement strand
CACGACCACCGGCAGGATTTGATCGAGCGATTCGAAGAACATCGACCATCGAGTCGCACGTACTCGCCTCTCTCCTTCTTCTTCAACTTCTCCTACAACGTGCTCAAGGGAATGGTCGTCGACTCGCTCATCTGGGGAGACGCCAGGACTCTGACCTTCAACGGCATGCTCACCGGGATTCCCCGCGAGGAACCCGCCGTGAAGGCGAAGCTGACCGTGGCGAGCATGCTCATGGGCTATGCGCGCGTGCATCCCGAGCGGATCCGTGGCCGGCTGATGCCGGTCATCGTCTACGATCCGCAAACGGGTCACCAGGCCTTCTCGCTCACGATGAAACGGATCAGGGAGTAAGCCGCCCGCCCACGATCACCACAGACCGCACAGAGCACATAGAGAAGAATAGGGTTCTCTCCGTGGTCTCTGTGGGCTCCGTGGGCTCCGCGGTAAAACGGGTTGTTTCACCAACGCTGAAGCTCTGCGCCACGGTCGTTACAGCCGCTGGAGCTTGAGAAAGTTCGCGTCGCTCTGGCCGATGTTGTCGCTCACCCGCACGAGGGCGACGACGGTTCCGGCCTGCACGACGCCGCGTGCGAGGAGCTCGCGGCACACCGCGGCGCCGGACGCATCGACATCACCCCTCAGATCGACCGGGATCGGCGTGACGCCCCAGAGCGGCACCAGCCGCCTGGCCATCGCCTCGCCATCCGTCACGGCGAGGATCGACACCGAAGGCCGCAGCGCCGACAACAACCTCGCCGTCGTCCCGCCGCGCGTAATCGCGACGATCGCCGCCGCCTCACGGCTTCGCGCCAGCGTGACCGCCGCCTCGCAGAGCGCCTGCACGTGCCCACCGCCGAGCTGCTGCCTGATCGCGCCGGTTGAGGGCGGGGAGTACGGCGCAATCGCCTCGTTGTCGCGGATGACGGCGTCGAGGACCTCGACGGCCCTGATCGGGTAGGTTCCGACGGCGGTCTCGCCCGCCAGCATGATGGCGTCGACGCCGTCGTCGACAGCGTTCGCCGCATCGCTGACCTCGGCGCGCGTCGGCCGTGGCTCGGTCCGCATGGACTCGAGCACCTGCGTCGCCACGACGATCGGCACGCCGAGCGTCCGCGCGCGGCGCGTGATCTCCTTCTGAACCCGGGGCACGCGTTCGAGCGGCATCTCGAGGCCGAGGTCGCCGCGCGCGACCATCACCGCATCGCACGCGCGCAGGATGTCCTCCAGATGCCGCACCGCCTCCGGGCGCTCGAGCTTGGCCATCAGGGGGAGATCCGGCGCGCCCGCCGCCGCCGCGGCCTCCCGCCCTTGTCGAAGATCCGCCGCGTTCTGCACGAAGCTGATGGCGGCGATGTCGATACCGATCGACACTCCGAACTTCAGATCGTCGAGGTCCTTGTCGGTCAGCGCCGGGGCCGACAGCGACACCCCCGGCGCGTTGATGCCCTTGTGTTCGCCGAGCGAGCCGCCATCGACGACCCGGGTCCGGACCTCCGTGCCATCTGTCTCCACGACCTGCAGCTCGATCCGGCCATCGTCGAGCAGCAGCCGATCGCCCGGCCGTGCGCGGCGGGCGAGCTCCGTGTACGTCGTGAACACCAGGTGGTCGTGTCCCACGAAGTCGCCGGTGCGAATCCGCAGCTCGTCGCCGTCGGCCAGCGTCAGCGGCTTCCCGTCCATCAGGCGGCCCGTCCGGATCTTGGGCCCGCCGAGATCCTGGAGGATGGAGACGACACGTCCGGCGTCAGCCGACAGCCGACGAATCGAGCCGACGGCCGCCGCGTGGGTCTCGGGCGTGCCGTGCGAGAAATTGAGCCGAAAGATGTCGACGCCGGCAGCGATCAGGCCGGCGACGACCGCGTCCGCGCTGCTGGCGGGGCCGACCGTGGCGATGATCTTCGTTCGCCGCGCGCGCATCATATGGAGCGATCCTGCGGAGTCAGCTTACAATCTCAAAGGTCATGAGCCAAATCGTCCCCGGTCCAATCGAGAGCTACCTGAGCGGGCTCAGTCGCGCGCCGGACGAGGTGCTGCAGGCGGTGGCCCGCCAGGGCGAAGAGCTGGGACTGCCGATCGTCTCACGCGAGCTCGGCGAGCTGCTGCACCTGCTCGTCGGCGCCATCGCCGCGCGGCGCGTGCTCGAGATCGGCACCGCCGTGGGGTATTCGACCCTCTGGATGGCCCGGGCCCTTCCCGCCGATGGGATGATCATCACGATGGAGGTCGACGAGAGCCGCGCGGCCGCGGCGCGCCAGAACCTGGCCGACGCCGGGGTCGCCGACCGGGTCAGCGTCATGGTCGGCGACTCGGCGCGACTCGTGACGAAGGTCAGCGGCCCGTTCGATCTGATCTTTCAGGATGGCGACAAGCAGCAGTACGAGTCGCTGCTCGATCCGCTCGCGGATCGCCTGCGACCTGGGGGCCTGCTCGTCACCGACAATGTGTTGTGGAACGGTGAGGTCGTGCCCGGGTTCGTGACGCAGGCCACGCGGAATCATGCGCATACGGTGGCGCTGCGCCGCTATAACCAGCGCCTCGCGTCAGACCGCCGCTTCCTGTCGGTCTTCCTGCCGGTCGGCGACGGCGTGGCACTCGCGATGAAAACAGCTGAGAGCTGATAGCTACGGCATGACCGTACAGGAATGGCTCCGCGCCGCGCAGGCCGACGCCGAACGCCGCGGCCTCGTCGATCTCAAACCGCTCCTCGAGACGCTGGCGCAGGCAACCGCGGCGCTCCGCGAGGCAGCGTTCGAAGATGACTCCGGGCTCACGGCTCAACGCTCTCGCCTGCATGACTGATCTCACCATCCACGAGGCCGCGCGCAAGCTCGCGGCCCGCAACATCCGGTCGACGGATCTGACCAGGGCGTGCCTCGATCGCATCGCGGCGCGCGACACGACGCTGAACGCCTTCATCGCCGTGCTCGGCGACCGCGCCACCGCGGACGCCGAACAGGCCGATCGCGAGATCGACTCGGGCCGCTATCGTGGGCCGCTCCACGGGATCCCCATCTCGCTCAAGGATCTCATCGATCTCGAGGGCGTGCCCACGACCGCCGCTTCGCGCGTCAGGGCTCATCACGTGGCCTGCGGCGATGCGCCGGTCGCGGCGGCGCTGAAAGCCGCCGGCGCCGTCATTCTCGGCAAAACCAACCTCCACGAATTCGCCTTCGGCACGACCAGCGAGGACTCGGCTTACGGACCCGTCAGAAACCCGCACGACCCGTCACGGTCCCCGGGCGGATCGAGCGGCGGATCGGCGGCGGCCGTCGTCGCCGGCATGGGTCTGGGCTCCATCGGCACCGACACGGGCGGATCGATCCGGATTCCGGCGGCGGCGTGCGGCATCGTCGGCTTGAAGCCCGGCGCCGGCGAGCTTTCGTGCGCGGGCGTCGTGCCGCTCAGCTGGACGCTGGACAATGTGGGACCGTTGGCGCGATCGGTGACCGACGCCTGGATCCTGTACGAAGCGATGCGCGGCACGCCTGGTCGGGACATCCAGCCGCTCGACGCGCCACCGCTCCACGGCGTCCGGCTCGGGGTGCTGGGCGGGTATTTCGTCGACTTCCTCGAGGAGGGTGTGCGTGAACGATTCGGAGAAGCGGTCGAGGCCCTGCGTGCGGCCGGCGCCAGCATCACCCACGTCCAGATCCCGCACGCGCCCTTGATTCCTGCCATCTATTTGCATCTGGTGCTCGCCGACGCCGCCGCCTATCACGCCGAGATGCTCGACGCGGCATTCGACCAGTACACGAGGGCGGTGGCGCTGCGAATCTCGATGGGACGGTACATCCTGGCCGAGGACTATGCGCGGGCGCGCCGCGGGCGCGCGATCCTGCGGGCACACGTCGATGATTGCCTCGAGCGTTGTTCAGCACTGCTCCTGCCGACGCTTCCCATCACCGCGCCGAAGATCGGCGCGACCGTTGTCGAGCTCGGCCCGAAGAAGGACACGCTTCGGAACGTCATGCTCCGCCTGACCCAGCCGTTCAACTTGACGGGCCATCCGGCCATCTCGCTTCCGTGCGGAGGGGCCGTGCCGCCCGGCGGAGGCGCCCCGCTCCCCGTCGGTCTCCAGATCGTCGGCCGGCGCGCGGGGACGATCGACCTGCTTCGGCTGGCCAGGACCATCGAGGAGATCGTGTAGCCCGGATGCTCGAAGCTTTCTTCCACGCCTGGGAGCGCCGGCTCGCGTCGGTCACCAAGGATCGGATGACCCGCCCGTTCGAATGGGGCCTCGACTGGCTGCCGCCGAACGGTCACGTGGACACCGATCCGGCGCAAGCGATCGCACGCTGGGTTGCCGGCGCGATGGCTGACACCGATCGCTTCTTCGCCTCACCACCGATCGACGAGTATCGCCTCGAGGACGCGCAGGAATACGGTCAGCGAGTCCTGCGGCTGACCTTCCCCAGCGCGGTCGTCACGCCGCATTCCGACAACAACACGGTGCATGCGCGTTATTTTCCGAGCGGCCGCCGCGCGGGACGATCCCGGCGCGCCGTCTTGGTGCTGCCGCAATGGAATGCCGGCGAGGACGGCCACGTCGGACTGTGCCGGTTGCTCAACCGGTTCGGGATGAGCGCGCTCCGATTGAGCCTGCCCTATCACGATCGGCGCATGCCGCCCGAGCTCCATCGCGCCGACTACATCGTCAGCTCGAACGTCGTCCGGACGGTGCAGGTGTGCCGGCAGGCGGTCGTGGACGCCCGCCGCGCGCTCCGATGGCTGGCGCTGAACGGCTACGAGCGGATCGGGATCCTGGGGACGAGCCTCGGATCGTGCCTCTCGCTCCTGACGGCGGCGCACGAGCCGCTCGTCTCCGCTCAGGCCCTCAACCATGTCTCGCCGTACTTCGCCGACGTGGTCTGGCGAGGGCTCTCGACGGCCCACGTGCGCGCAGGTCTGGAAGAAGCGATCGATCTCGATCGGCTGCGGGCCCTCTGGATGCCGATCAGCCCGTGGGCGTACCTGGATCGCATCCGCGAAAAGAAGACGCTCCTCCTCTACGCGCGCTACGATCTGACCTTCCCCGTCGATCTCTCACGAACGCTCGTCCGCGAATTCGAACGCCGGGCCATCCCCCACGAGCTGGCCGTGCTCCCCTGCGGCCATTACTCGTCCGGCGCGATGCCGTTCAAGTACGTGGACGGGTTTCTCTTGAGTCGGTTCCTGGATAGGAGCCTCTGAGGATTGCCAGGCTAACGATCCGTTTCAGCCGCGGCGCACCACAAGCCACTGCGCCGACGGCTGCAAACGGAGGTTGGACTAAATCCGCCTGCGGCGGATAGATCACGACCTCGCCACTGACCGTCGGGTTCCCCCACCGTCGTCGCGACGAAGCGCGTTAAAGATCTCCT
>JACOUA010000405.1 GCA_016178075.1 Acidobacteriota bacterium | reverse complement strand
CGCCGTCGGCGACGGGCGTCTTCGGCGCGACGTTGGTCGACTTCTATCAGGAAGCGACGCGCCGCATCGACGCGTTGCCGGGCGTGGAAGGCGTGGCCGTCGGCAGCACGGTGCCCTGGCGCGATCGCGGCGCCATGCCTCGAATGCAGGTCGCCGTCGAGGGCTACAAGCCCGCGGACGGCGAAGAGAATCCGCACGTGCGGATGCGCCTGGTCGCGCCTCGTTTCTTCGCCGTGCTCGGCGTCCCGATGCTCGCCGGCCGCGACTTCACCGACGATGACCGCGGCGGCGGCGAACCCGTGGCAATCGTCAGCCAGAGCTTCGCACAGCGGCTGTTTCCGAACGGCGACGCGGTGAACCGCAAGCTGTGGTGGACCGATCCGATCGCCAAGCTCTTCGGGCTGCATCAGCCGCGTCGCATCGTCGGCGTGGTCGCGGATGTGGACGACGTGAACCTCATGCGGGAACCGGCGCCGACGGTCTATCAATCGGTTTGGCAGATGGGCATGGCCGGCCGCCTGTTTGTCCGCGCGGCCGGGGATCCGTACGCACTCGTGCCGGCGGTGACGCGCGTCATCCGCGAGATTGCCCCCGACCAGCCCGTGGAGCGCGCCGCGACACTCGAGGACGTGCGCGCGGAGGTGCTGTCGCCGGAGCGGCTGAATGCCTTCGTGTTCTCCGGATTCGCCGGCATCGCGCTGCTGATCGCCGTCGTCGGTGTGGCGGGCGTGCTGGCGTTCTCGGTGAGCGCACGCAGGCGCGAGTTCGGCGTGCGGCTGGCGGTCGGGTCCGCGCCGCGGCAGCTGCTGGGCCGCGTGCTGTCGGAGGGCGTGCTGATTGCCGCGATCGGGATCGCGGCCGGCGCGGCGGGCGGCTACACGCTCGCGCGCGTGGCGGCGAGATTCTTCGATCAGGTGCAGCTGCCAGGTCCGCTTCCCGTGATGGGTGCGGCGGCCGTGCTCATCGGTGCCGCGGTCGTGGCGTCGCTGATGCCGGCCGCGCGCGCGTCGCGCGTCGACGTGGTGCAGGCGCTTCGATCGGAGTAGACGGTCAGCGTGGTCCTTTGAAAATGCTGAAACGGATGACAGAAGCGTCACCACGTCTCACGGCCAGAATTGCCGGTCTCTTTTATTTGGTCACGTTTGTGACGGGGGCATACGCCCTCTTCGTGGGCGGCAGGTTGGGTTTCGCAGCCAACCTCATCGCGACCGCGTCTTATCTCGCTGTGACGCGGCTCTTCTATGACATCTTCAAGCCGGTGAACAGAAGTCTCTCTTTGCTTGCGGCGTTCGTCAGTGTCGCGGGGCTCGCCAATGGGGCTCTCAGCATGGTTCACATCGTCCCGGCTTACATCAACACGCTGGTGTTCTTCGGGGTTTATTGCCTGCTGATCGGCTATCTCATTCTCAAATCGACCTTCCTGCCGCACAGTTTGGGTGCGCTGATGGCGTTCGGCGGCCTGGGTTGGCTCACGTTTCTGTCACCGGCGCTCGCAAAGTACCTGTCCCCCTACAATTTCGCCCCGGGCATGATCGGGGAAGGAGCGCTGACGGTGTGGCTCCTCGTGAAGGGCGTGAACGAACCACGATGGCAGGAGCAGGCCAGAGGGTAGGTTTATGAAGAAGCTGAAGCGTGTCCTATTGTGGAGTGCAGCCGCCATTCCACTCGCGTTGTTGGTGGTGTTCCTCATTGCCTACTGGAGGTCCACCAACGCATGCGATGATCCCAAAGCTGCTCCAGCCAACCCGATGAAAGCCATCGTCTATTGCGACTACGGCACGGCCGACGTTCTTAGGCTCGAGGACGTCGAAAAGCCGACTCCAGCGGACAACGAGGTCCTGGTCAGGGTCCGCGCGGCGTCGGTCAATCCCTATGACTGGCATTTCATCAGAGGCACGCCATACATCGCCCGCTTCATGATAGGGCTGCGCAAACCAGAAGAGACACGACTCGGGGTTGACTATGCGGGAACGGTCGAAGCGGTGGGAAACAGCGTCACGCGGTTCAGACCCGGTGATGAGGTATTCGGCGGAAGAACCGGGGCCTTCGCCGAGTATGTGCGTGTTCGCGAGGATCGCGGAATCGCGCGGAAGCCGAAGAACCTGACGCTTCAGCAGGCGGCGGCTATCAACATGGCGGCAGTCACGGCATTGCAGGCTCTTCGCAACAGGGCTCAGATCCAGCCTCGGCAGAAAGTCCTGATCAACGGCGCGTCTGGAGGCGTGGGCACCTTTGCTGTGCAGATCGCCAAATCGTTCGGCGCAGAAGTGACCGGTGTCTGCAGTACGAGAAACGTGAACATGGTCCGATCGCTCGGCGCGGACCATGTCGTTGATTACACCAAAGAGGATTTCACCAAGACCGCCGAGCGCTACGACGTCATTCTCGACAATGTCGGGAACCGTTCGTTGTCAGAATGCCGACGCGTTCTGAAGCCCAACGGCAAATACATCCTGATCGGGGGCGGAGGACCGAACGACGGCATAGCGATCGGGCCGTTTGCCAAGGTGATTAACGCCTTTGTGCTGTCACCGTTCGTGAGCCAGGATATGGGCTTCTTTCTGGCGCAAACGAACCAGGAGGACCTGAACGTCCTGCGCGATCTCATAGAGGCCGGAAAGGTGACACCGGTCATCGACCGGCGTTACAGATTCAGTGAGGTTCCGGCGGCGATCCGGTATCTGGAAGAAGGCCACGCTCGCGGAAAAGTCGTCATCACCGTGGAATAGGACAACACACCTATTGATGGCGCAGTGACTCGGTCGGCCCGCGGCTGCGCAGCCCGGATTACCACTGGAACCACCACACCGGGAACATCGCGGCGAGCGCCGAGCCGACCTGGAGGGGCCAGAACCATCAGGGCCTGTCTGGCTGCGCGGATCAGCGACGCGAGGCCACCGTTACGGCCTCGCGATCCGGCTCGATCCGCGGCCGCGCGGCAGCAGACGCGGCACGAACTTCGTCAGCCCCGTGATGCTCCCCACTTCTCCGCCATAGACGTTGCCGGCCGCGTCGACCGTGACCCCCTCCCCCATCGCGCCGAAGCCGCCTCCTCCGGAAGGGACGGCGGCATCGTGCTGCGGCACGTAGTACCACACCTCGCCCGTTCTGGCGCTGCCGATCCGCAGGCCCTTTCGCCAGCCGGGATTCCGCTCCGGGCTCGATTCCGAGTCGATGGCGTAGAGCGTGTCGTTCGAATCGATGTGGAGCCCGCTGATGCGGCTGAACTGCTTCCACTCGGCGATGAGCGTGCCGTCCTGATCGAAGATCTGCAGCCGGTTGTTGCCACGATCGGCCACGAACAGCCGGCCCTGCGAATCGAACGCGAGGGCGTGCGGCGTCTTGAATTCGCCGGGCGCCGATCCCCAGCGTCCCCAGCTCTTGATGACCTTGCCGTCGCGCGTGTACTTCACGATGCGGGCGACGCCGTGTGTCGGCTTGTCGAGGTTCTGCCCGGTGTGCGCCTCGGCGACGAAGATGTCGCCGTTCGGCGCCGTGATGACGTCGTTGGGCTCGGTCAAGTGAGTCGGCGGGTCGCCGGCCACGCCCGGCGTGCCGAGGCGCAGCAACACCTTGCCCTGCGGGCTGAACTTGTAGACCGTGTGTCCCTTCCCTTTCGCGTCGGGGAACCGCTCGAGCTCCGCGGGCGTGGCGGACCGCGCGTCGGTCACCCAGACGTTGCCGTCGCGGTCGATGTGCATCCCATGCGGAAAGATGAACATGTCGGCGCCAAAGCTGGTGACCACGTGGCCTTGCGGATCCAGCCTCACGACGGAATCGACCTTCGAACCGGCGCACGAGTTCGCGCCGCAGCGCTCGGCAACCCAGATGTGCCGGCCATCGCGATCCGCCTGGAGTGCGCTCACGGATCCCCACTGCCGAGCTGCCGGCAGCGACCCCCAGCTCCTCACGGTTTCGTACGGATTGGGCAGGTGATTGACCGGCTGCACCGCGCCGGCGCTCCGCTGCTGCGCGTGCGGAAGGCCCGCCATGGCCCAGAGCAACGCGCCACACAGGACGACCCTCGCGAGTAAACGGACGTTGCGAGAAGACGAAGCAGGCATCTGGACCTCCTCTTTCGTAGAATCGCCGCGCGCGTTGTATATATCGTAGCGCCCTTCGAGCCTGATTCCGGTACTGGTAGCGACGACGGCAAGCAGGCGGTGCTGGACACGGGTGACTGGGGCTCCGCTCTCTTCAAGCAAGCGCCCGCGGGATTCTTCGACGCAGCGTCCGCGGAGGCTGGTCGCGGACGCGGTGGTCAATCGCGCGTCATCGTCGAGTCGTTCTCTTTCGCCATTGATCGCTGGAACGCGAAGAGCGTCGAGGCGGAACTCCGCAAGCGTGGGATGTCGGCGACCGCCGACAACGACGGCAAGGGGTTCGAGAGCTTCTGGGTGAAAGATCCGGATGGCTGGCCGCTTCAAATCAGCAACGGCAACGGTCTCGCGAAGAGCCGCAAGGCGACGCCGCCGGCCGCCAGGCTGTCGATGCCGGCGCCGTTCGAATCACCACGATGGAAGACCGTGTGGCTCGATCATCTGTCGTTCGGCGTCACGAACTACAAGGAAAGCGCCTCCTTCTATTCCAACCTGCTCGGCTGGAGGCCCACGTACGACGAGGGCAGCCAGAACGAACTGATGATCGGCGAGATCGGCGACGTCATCATCCGGGGAGGCAACCCGCTCGATCCCAATTTCGGCCGGGGCGGCGGACGGCGCGGAGCGGCGGCATCGACGACGCGCAGCGCGCGGATCGATCACATCTCGTTCGGCATCTCGCCCTGGGACACCGACCTCGTGAAAGCCGAGCTCGAGAAGCGCGGCCTCCGGGCGCAGATCGACACGTCCAGCAGGCACCTTGGCCCCAATGGCACGTACGTGCCCGACGACATTCACACCGCCGGCTTCAAGAGCTATCACACGGCCACGCCGAACGGCTTCAACCTGCAGATCAGTTATGTCACCCACGACAACCGGTTGGCGTTGTCGAATGCGGTGAGACCGAAGCCGACCAGCGGCGGATTCCGGAGGAGCGTTGCAGCCGGATGTAAAGACATGTAGTATTTACATCATGGCCTCACGGCTCGTCAACGTCCGGCTCGACGAGGAGCGGCGGCGCAAGGTGCGCGCGCTCCGCGAGACCGGGGTGGCCCTGTCTGATCTGGTGCGTGACACCATCGACGCTCGATTCGAGGAGATCCGCGCGCGCCGAGTGCGTCGCGATGTCGCGGCCGTTGTCAAGCGCGTGTTCGACCAGTACCCGGATCCTCCCGGGCTTCGTCGACGGACTTACGACGTGCACGACAGCGGCGAGGCTCGCGAGGCTATCCTTCGAAAGCTCCCCCGTCGGAGACGATGATTCTGATCGACACCGGACCGTTGGTCGCATTGTGCGACCCGCGCGATGGTCTCCACACCGCTGCGATGAAACACCTCGAAGACCTCGCCCGAACACCACTCTGCACCTGCGAGGCGGTGCTGGAGGAGGCCTGCTTTCACTTGCCGCACCGGGCGCAGCGGCAAAGGCTTCGGGCGCTGCTCGAACACTTGAACATCGCACCGGCGTCGAGTGTCGGGGATTATGCCTTCTGGGCCGCTGTGTTCCACTGGCTCGCGCAGTACGCCGAGCATGAACCGGACTGGGCGGACGGCTGCATCGCGGTTCTCTGCGGCCGCGAGAAAGGCCTCAAAGTGTGGACCTACGATCGCGAGTTTCGCACCACCTGGCGAAGGCCAGACGGCACGGCCATTCCGATGGCGGTCCGGGCAGAGCGGCGCCGATGAATCGCGCGACCGATCGCACGCGCCGTCCGTTCGTGCTGGAAGAGGCGGTCGCCATCCTGGCGCGAACGCCCGCGACACTCGACGCGCTGCTGCGCGGCCTGCCGGACGGCTGGATCGCGGCGCACGAAGGGGGCGACACGTGGAGCCTCCGAATCAGGCCGCTGGCATCCTTGTTCGCGAAGCCGTCGGCGAGCGCCAGCAATTGCGACCTGAACGCCCGCAGGTCCTCCCCTTTCCATCCGGCGCCGAGCAGCGTGACCGTCCTGGGGCGGCCGGGGTATCGGACGAGGAGCTGGTTCGCGATCGCGCCGCCCATCGAGTAGCCGACACCGACCGCGGCCGGAATCGCCCGGGAGCGCGCCGTCCCGGTAGCCGATGGACCCGAACCTCCGGGGCGGTAAGATATCGGCCACCTGGAGGAATCGATGCGAACTCAATTCACCATGAGACCTGTCGCGTGCGCGGTGGCAGTGCTTGGTCTGGAGCCCTAAGCGCAGGCGAGGGAAACCATGCCACGATCGAGGATCCACCGCTCGTCTTCGCCCTCGCGATTCTCCCGCAGCTCGGTCGACATCAGCCGACGCCAGCTGCTCTCCGGCGCCGGCGCCGCAGCCCTCCTTCTCAGGCCAAGCGGCCTCCAGGCGCAGCCGGCGTCGAGCCGGACGGTGGTCTTCTCTCACACGACCGTCGTCACCGTCGATGCCGTTCATGACGATGTGGCGCTCGCCGTAGAAGGCGACACGATCGTGGCGATCGGCCCCACCGACCCGGTTCTCAAGGCATATCCAAACGCTGAGACCTATGACGGACGGGGGAAGGCCGTGCTACCCGGCCTCATCAACTGCCACGCCCATCTCGCCGCGACCCTCGCGCGTGGCTTCAACGAGGACTTCGGATTCCCCAACTCCGCGCGCCTGGCCATCCAGCCAACGAGTCTCCTTCAGGGTGAGGAGGGCACGCTGATGGTCACTGTCGGTGCGTTGGAAGCGATACGGACAGGGACCACGACGATTGTGGAGAACTCCGGAGGCATTGCGCGTCACGCCGCAGCGTTGGCGCAGACGGGTCTCCGCTGCGTGTTCGCGGAGTCCGTCCGCGACAGCGAGAACGTTGCCGGCCCGATGTCGCCGGAGGGGCTCGCCAAGAGTGAATCCCCCAGGTTCTCACCCAAGCTGCGAGACGAGGGCTTGCAGCGCATCAACGACTTGTTCACCACCTGGCACGGCGGCAGGCAGGGGCGCATCAGCGTGTTCCCAGCCGCCGGGCTCGCCGAGACATCATCGCGCGAGCTGCTGCAGGCTGTCCGCGCGTTCGCTGAGAAACACGATCTCGGATACACGATCCACCTGTCCCAGAGCCGCGCCGAGGTCGAGTTCATGCTGCGACACCATGGCGTTCGTCCGCCGGCTTTTCTCGCGAGGCATGACTTCCTCGGCCCCCGCCTGTTCGCGGCGCATTGTCGGTACGTAGACGAAGCCGATATCGCGTGGCTGGGCCGCTCCGGCACTATCGTGTCGCACCAGGCTGCCATGGCCGCGAACCGGGGCGTCATTCCGCCGATCCCCGCGCTGCGAGACGCGGGCTGCCCCATCGCGAACGGCACCGACAACAACACCAACGACCTGTTCGAGGTGATGAGGGTCGCCCTGCTGACCGAACGAATCCGGCGCGATGATGCGACCCCAGGCCTTCGGCCACAGCCGGAAGATGTGCTCGAAGACGCGACACTCGGTGGGGCGCGAGCGGTGCGTCAGGGACAGCTGCTCGGCTCGCTGGAAGTTGGGAAGAAGGCGGACCTCATTGTCGTCGACACTCAACGGGCCCACCTCGTACCGGCAGGGCGCATCGTGTCAGCGTGGATCCACAATGGTCAACCGTCCGACATCGAGTCGGTCATGGTCGACGGCCAGTTCATCATGCGGAATCGCAAGGTTCTCACGATGGACGAGGAGAGAATCATCGCCGAAGCCGATAAAGTTGGGCGGCGGATTTGGAGACAGGTGCAGGCAGCCGGCCCTATTAGGGTGCCGGGCCGATCGCGCCGGCAGTGAGAACCCGTCTTCCCTTCACCGCGGCGCGGCGCTGACGAGCTCGGCCGAGCAGCACGGTGCGCTCGCGCAGCAAGGCCTGACAATCGGTCAGCGTGGCCGGTGGTGCCCGCGTCCTCACCCCGGTGGCCGACAACCAGGGCGAGGACTTTGAGAGTTTCCACGTGTCAGCGGATTCGTCCGTGCCGCGCGCCAGGCTGGAACGAGGCAGTCGGCCTGAGGTTGGTGCGGAGCTTGCGGCATGCTGACTGCCCGGCGCAAATCGCCAACAGGCGCCTGTTTCGGGCCATAATCTGGAGACGAAGAACGGGGTTCCGACCGTCCACGCAGTGCGTAGGGAGAGGCGAATGAGCACCGTAACCTTGAAGGTGAACGGAGGAACGCACACCTTGGACATCGATCCGGGGACGCCGCTGCTCTACGTCCTGCGCAATGATCTCGACCTACGAGGTCCGCGCTTTGGTTGCGGCCTTGGCCAGTGCGGCGCCTGCACGGTGATCATCAATGGCGCGGCCATACGGTCGTGCATCACGCCAGCCTCCGCCGTGCAAGGCGAGATCACGACGCTGGAGGGACTGGCCAAAGACCGCAAGCTCCACCCGATCCAGCAAGCCTGGATTGACGAGCAGGTCCCGCAGTGCGGCTTCTGTCAGAACGGACAGATTTTGACGGCCAAGGCGCTGCTGGACCGGTATCCACATCCCACCGATGCGCAAATCCGCGACGGGATGGCCAGGGTGTTGTGCCGCTGCATGACGTATTACCGCGTCCAGGCCGCCATCAAGCGTGCCGCGAACGCGATGACGGCTTAACGGACCGCCGAGCAAGGACGTGGTCGCATGATCACCTTCACCAACGTTCCGAAACACGTTGAAGACCTGTTGGAGAAGTGGAACGGGACGGCCTCCCGGAGGGACTTTCTCAAGACCTCAGGCCTGTTCGTCGTGAGCTTCGGCGCCGCAGCGGTCGCCAGCCCGCGCCTCACGCAGCCGAGCGTCGACGCGCAAGCGGTGCCTGACGGTGTGGGTCCGTATCCCGATCCCGACTTCAGACAGCTCGATTCGTGGATCGTCATGCATGAGGACAACACGGCCACCTTCTACGTTGGAAAGACGGACCTCGGCCAGGGCACCGGGACGGCCTTCCGGCAGGTCATGTCCGACGAGCTGGACATCGCGTTCGACAGAACCAGGCTCATCATGGGCAGCACCGACGTCACGGTCGATCAGGGTGGGTCGGGAGCCTCGGATGCGATCCAGGTCGACGGCTGGCCCATGCGGCGCGTGGCTGCTGAAGCGCGGCGAGTCCTGCTGGAGATGGCATCCGCGCGGTTTGGGGTGCCGGTTGACCAGCTCGCGGTCAGCGACGGCGTGATTGTGGTGAAAGCCGATCCCGGTCAGAAAGTCACCTACGGAGAACTGATCGGCGGCAACAGGTTCAATGTCACGCTCACGGGCGACAACATCAACGCGACCACCGGTCGGGCCAGGGTGAAGACCGCGCAGGAACTCAAGATCGTCGGCCAGTCGCCCCAGCGGTATGACATTCCTCCCAAGGTGGACGGCTCGTTGACATGGGCCGTCGACGTGAAGCTTCCCGGCATGGTCCACGCCCGCAACGTGAAGCCGCCGGTGGCCGGCGCGACGTTGATCAGCATCGACGAGTCTTCCGTTCGAGGCATACCTGGATTCGTGAAAGTGGTCAGCAAAGGCAACTACGTTGCGGTTGTGTGCGAGCGCGAGGAGCAGGCCATCGCGGCGGCCAGGCAGCTCAAGGTCAACTGGAAGAAGCCCGCGACGCCTCCTTTCCCCGCTTCGGACGACCTGTTCACACACATTCGCCACGCGACGCCCACGTCAAGCGCCAAGCCGAACGTGTCCGGGGACCCCGAGGCCGGACTGTCAGGCGCGGCGAAGCTCATCGAAGCCGAATACGAGTTCCCATTCCAAGGGCATACGGCCATCGGACCCGCCCATGCTCTGGCCGATCCGTCGAACGGTCAAATGACGATCTACTCGAACGACATGAAATCCTGCGTCCTGCGCGCTAGTG
>JACOUA010000404.1 GCA_016178075.1 Acidobacteriota bacterium | reverse complement strand
TCCCAGGCGGCGCGAAGCGGTCCTCGGGTACACGCAGGCGTTTGCCTCGCTGGGCGGGCTCCTGGTGAGCCTCGTCTACTACGCGGCCGCGACCTACGGCGACCACCTGCCGGCGATTCTCGGTTCCCATCAGGCCTGGCGATACACGCTCATCTCGGGCGTGATCCCGGCGGCTCCGCTCATACTGGTGCGCCCCTTCCTGCCTGAGTCCCCCGTCTGGGCGGAAGAGCGATTGCGGAACACGCTCCGACGGCCGAGCCTCGCGGAGCTCTTCCGACCCGAACGTCGCCGCGTGACCATCGTCACCACGGTGGTGGTGGCGGCGAGCTATGCGGTCTCGTTCGGCACGAACCTCCAGGCACCTCGGATCGTCCCGACGCTCGAGACGGTCCGTCTGCTGCCGCGAGGTGGGCAGGAACAGGCGGCTGGCGCCGTGCAGGTCTTTCAGGAATGCGGCGGGTTGACGGGACGGATCCTGATGGCGGCGCTCGCCGTGTGGATCGGCACGCGCGTCCGCCTGGTGCGCGGGTTTCTGTTTCCCTCCCTGGTCATCATTCCGCTCGTGTTCGGGCTGGCGCCCGCAATCGGTGGCACGACGTTCTTCAACTGGGGAAACTTTCTTGCGGGACTCCTGACGGTGGGGCAATTCAGCTTCTGGGGCAACTATCTGCCCCGCGTCTATCCAACCTATCTCCGGGGCACCGGCGAGAGCTTCGCGGCGAATATCGGCGGCCGGCTGATCGGGACCTCGGCGGCGCTCGCCACCACGACACTGGCCGGCGCGCTGCCGGCGCTGGGCCTTTCGCGGTCCGCGGCGCTCGTGGGAGGCGCCGCGCTCGTCATCGGGATCACCGCGAGCGCCTGGCTGCCGGATCCAGGCGAGGCACCGGAGACCACACATGCTCCGGCTGGATCGAAGCGCCCGCCAGATACCGGGCGCGATCGGCCAGGTCGTAAACCTTGATGCGCACGCCGATGATGGCCATCGGCGGCCAGTCCAGTCGTCATTCCCCAATTCTTGACGTGCAGTGCGGGCAGCGGGTTGCGTCGACGGCGATGTCGAGGCGACAAAACGGACACGGGTGAACCGGCTTCGGCTCAACCCGTCCGAGGACCCGATTCACCTGCCTGATCATGAGGAACACGGCGTAGGCGACGATGAGGAACTCGATGATCGTGTTGAGGAAGATCCCGAGGTTCAGCGTCGGCGCGCCGGCGGCCTTGGCCTCGGCGAGCGACCGGTAGTGGACGCTCCCCAGATTCACGAACAGGTTGCTGAAATCCACCCGGCCGATGAGCAGTCCGAGCGGCGGCATCAGCACGTCGTTCACGAGGGAGTTGACGATCTTGCCGAAGGCGGCCCCGACGATGACGCCGACCGCCAGATCCAGCACGTTGCCCCGCAGTGCGAATTTCTTGAACTCCGCAAACATCACGTCACCTCTCGACGGACAGAATCATATACAGTTAGCTCTCAGCTATCAGCTGTCAGCTCTCAGCTCATGTGAGCGAGACCGAAGAAGGTTGCCAGATCTGAACGCTGGGAGCTGACAGCTGAGAGCCAATAGCTGATAGCCTGTTACGCGAGGAGCATCGTCCCTTGGCCGTCGGCATCCGCACCAGACAGCTTCGAAAGATCTATACGTCCCCGCCGCCGATGGCGGCCGGCGCGGCCCGCGGCGTCGGGTTCAGCCTCTCGAAGCGGGAGAAGCCCCGCGAACGCATTGAGATCGTCGCGCTCGATGACCTCTCACTCGAAGTGGCCGCCGGCGAGATCTTCGGCCTGCTCGGCCCGAACGGCGCCGGCAAGTCCACGACCGTGGGGGTCGTGACGACGCGGATCCGGCCGACCGCGGGTGACGCCTGGATCGGCCCGCACAATGTCTGGCAGGAGCGGGTCGCGGTCAAGCGTCTGATCGGGGTCGTGCCCCAGCGGCCCAATCTCGACTTCGGCCTCACGGCGCGCGAGATTCTCACCTTTCACGGCGCGTACTTCGGCCTCTCGGCCGCCGAGCGCCACGAGCGGGCGAACGCGCTCCTCGACCGCTTCAGGCTGACTGATCGCGCGAACCAGCTCCTCTTTGGATTCTCGGGGGGGATGATGCAGCGGCTGTCGATCGCGCGGGCGATGATGCACGATCCGGAGCTCCTCTTCCTGGACGAGCCGAGCGCCGGGCTCGATCCTCAGACGCGGCTCCTGCTCTGGGATATCGTGCGCGAGTATCACGGGCGGGGAAAGACCATCCTGCTGACCACCCACAACATGGAGGAGGCCGACGCGTTGTGCGGCCGAATCGCGATCATCGATCACGGCAGGGTCATCGCGCTCGGGACGCCCGCCGAGCTCAAGCGATCGCTGCCCGGCGGCTTCCTCGTACGCCTCCAGTTCGATCGCGTGTCCGAAGAGATGCTGCAGGGGCTCCGGCGCCTGGCGGGCGTGAGCGAAGTTCGCGGCTCCGACGACAGCGGCGTCGACGTCTACGCCGATCGCGGCGGCTCGCTCGTCCCGGAAATCGTCAACGTCGCGACCGCCGCGCAAGCGGCGGTGCGCGACGTCCACATCTCGGAGCCGAGCCTGGAGAACCTGTTCCTGCACCACACGGGCAGGAGCCTGCGGGAATGAACTGGCGGACGTTTGTCGCGCTCCTCAGCCGCGACGCCCACGTCGCCCGCCGCAACATCATCCCGCTGATGCTCCAGACGCTCTTTCAGCCGATGCTGTTCGTCTTCGTCTTCGGCCGCATCATGACGAGAAGCGGTCTGATGGCGGAGCAGTACAAGAGCATGCTGCTGCCCGGGATCATCGCGGTCAGCATGGTCCTCTCCGGCATCTGGGCCGTCGCCATGCCGCTCATCGCGGAATTCCAGTTCAGCAAGGAGATCGAAGACCGGCTGCTCGCGCCGATCGAAATCGAATGGGTCGCGGTGGAGAAAATGGTCGGCGGCATGCTGCAGGCGCTCTTTGCCGGGCTCGTCGTCCTTCCGATCGCCTGGTTCGTGATGGGCGGCGTCGACCTCGATGGCGCCTCGACGCTGTCACTCCTCTCGATTGCGCTGCTCGTCGCGCTTCTCGCCGCCGGCATCGGCCTGACGCTTGGCTGCAGCGTGGGGCAGACGCAGATCGGGCTGATGTTCAGCCTGGTCATGGCGCCGATGATCTTCTTCGGCTGCACGTACTATCCGTGGCAGGCGCTGGCGCCGTTCCCCCTGCTGCAGCGGATCGTGCTGATCAACCCGCTGGTGTACGCGAGCGAGGGCTTCCGGGGCGCCCTCGTCCCCCACTTCCCCCACCTGTCGATGCCGGCCGTCACCGGTTCCCTCATCGGCTTCGACACGATCTTCGTAACGGTCGGGCTTCGGCAGTTCCGGAAGAAGGCCCTCGGATAACGAAAGTCTGAAGTCACACGTCAGAAGTTCGAGGTCAAAGTCGGAAGCCTGAAGTTCTGGCCCGCTGGCGCGAGGCGCGCGGCATGGTGACGGTCACCACCGGCCTGGCCACGCGGCCCGCCCGGGGGGAGAGCGGGAGCGCGGAGGGCGAGCACGTCTATCTGAAGGTGACCGACACGGGCCCCGGGATCC
>JACOUA010000403.1 GCA_016178075.1 Acidobacteriota bacterium | reverse complement strand
TGGCCAGCGTGTAAGACACGAGGAACTGATACCGGTCGCTCAGACGCTTCTCCAGTTTGACGAGAAGGGCCTTGTACCGGTTGTCGGCCGTCGACTGGCCGAACGATACCTGATTGAACTGTGGATAGGGTCGCACCCTGGTCACGCGATCCGGCAGGTTCGGATCGGTGGCCTGGCGGTCCGAGTACCGCCACACGAACGTGCCGTCGACCGTGAGAGCGAGCGTGGGCCGCAAGGTGCGGCTGAAGCCGACGCTGAACTGGTGGGCGTAGGCGTTCACGACGTCGTTCGCATAGACGGTGATGTTGGGAGGCGCGGTCGAGACGAATTGATCGCGCGACCTGCCGCCCAGCGGATCGGGGAAGGGCGGGTTGTTGATGACGATCCGCTTGCTCTGCGGCCAGGTCAGCTCGCCGCCGTTCTGCAGCGTCCGGGCGTTGTCGTAGAACATCCCGTACGCGGCGTGGACGTTGGTCACGCCGTCGCCCTTCGGATCCCAGGCCACTCCCGCCCGCGGACCGAAGTTGTTGCGGTCGCCCCGCTTGTCGGATCCCTCGAGGAAGGGGATGGGCAGCGGATAGCCAAATCCGGGCCCGAGCTTGTCGGCGATGCGCCGCTGCAGACCGGGGATGTTCTCATTGAAGGCGCCGAACTGGATGTCGTAGCGCAGGCCCAGGTTCAGCGTCAGGTTGTGCGCCATCGTCCAGTCGTCCTGGAAGTACGTCGAGAGGTGCGTCACCGGGATGTCGCCGTAGGTCGGCAGGTTGTTCGTGTACTGTGTTGGCCACGTCGTCCGGTCGTTGGGGTTGTACGGCGCGTCCTTCGGAAAGCTCCAGCTCCCGAGCGGCGAGCCCATGTTGTCGAACTGGAAGGTAATGTAGCTGAAGTCGGCGCCGGTCTTGAACTGGTGCGTCCCGCCCCAGTCGGGGCCGATGAATGAATAGTCGTCCTTGATCTCCCACCGCGTTTCCGGGCCCATCTGGCTGTTGCCGCAGCCGCCGAGAGTGAGGGTCGGATAGGTGAAGACCGGCGTGCAGTACTTCGAGCGGCTCTCGCCGAAGTCGCCGGGCTCCCAGTCGCCGTGGCTGTTCGGAGGGGCGACCTGGTACTTGGCGAACGCGTACTGGAACCGGACCTCGTTGATCACGCGCGAGCTGAGAATCCACGTGTGCCCGACGACGGCCGAGCTGCGCGGAACGGCGAAGTCCTGGGCAGCACTGATACTCCGGGTGCCGCCCGCGTTGTTGATCGGCCGGTATTCGTCTTCAGCGGCCCAACGGAAGAACAGCGACTGCTGCCGATTGAGCTGGTGGTCGCCTTTCGCCAGGTAGGTCCATCGCGGCTGCTTGCTCTCGAACGTGCCCTCGTACTGCGGCCACAAGCCTCTCGAATTGACCGTGAGGAAGAGCGTTTCGTCGGTGCGTTCGTAGGTGGCGAAGAAGTGTGTCTTGTCCTTCACGATCGGCCCCCCGATCGTGCCGCCGAGCTGGTAGCGGCGATAATCCGGCTTGGTCGCTTGGAAGTAGTCGCGCGCCGTGAGCGATTTGTCGCGGAAGAACATCAGCCCCGAGCCGTGAAGCTGGTTCGTGCCGGACTTGGTCACGACGGTGACCAGCCCGCCCGTCGCGAGGCCGTACTCGGCCTTGAAGGTCGAGGTCGAGACCTTGAACTCGCGGATCGAGTCCATCCCGAAGTTCTGGCGCGCCTCGCCCATCTCGGCCCACGTGTTGTTCACGCCGTCGACGACAAAGCCGTTGGAGTATTCGCGGAGGCCCGCGCCGACGTTCACGTTGCCGCGGTAGAACTGGCCGCGGATCGCGTCCTGCGAGGTTCCCGGCGTCAGCATCGCGAGGTCGAGCCAGCGTCTGGTCGCGACCGGGAGGTCCTGAATCTGCTCGTTCGTTACGCTCGTCGACACCGCCGATGAAGTCGTGTCGACCAGCGGCGACTCGCCGGTCACCGTGATGGATTCGGACACCGTCGCCGGCTTCAACATGAAGTGGATCGTCGCCGTCTGGTCGATGACGAGCACCAGGTCCGCACGCGTCTCGGTGCCGAAGCCCTGGAGCTCCGCCGTCACGGTGTAGGTGCCGGGCGGCAGCGCTTGCACGCGATAGCTGCCGCCTTCGTCGGCCACGGCCGATCGCACCAGACCGTTGTCCTGGTTCTTCGCCGTGACGGTCGCGCCCGGCAGCACGCCGCCGGTCTGGTCTTTCAGCGACCCGATGATCTGCGCGTTCTGCGCGTAGGCGCTCGTCGCCGCGAGCGCCAGGATGGCGATGAGCGTCAGGATAAAGAAACCGTGCCTTCGCATGTCTACCCTCCCTGCGATGGTCGGGATTGGGGATTCGGGACTCGGGATTCGTAACACGGCCCGTTGATCAGCCCTTGTCTCTCCTCCACGAATCCCGAAACCCGATTCCCGAATCCCGTCTTATTGTCCATTGGTGAGCGTACCCCGCCCGGTGCCGACGCCGGGCATGACCGGCCGCTGACGGAACCACGTCCGGGTGGCCGCGTCCCGCTGGCCATCCTCTTCGATGCGATCGACCTGATACTGGCCGTCGCGCAGGTATTTCAGGCTCGCCATCAAATACGAGAACCCGGGTTTCGTGACCAGGTCGAGCCACGCGCCCTGCGCGGTCTCGTCCGGCGTCTCGGTGCCGCCGCTGAAGTAGGTGACCTGCGGCCAGGCGTTCATCGAGGCGCGGCCACCTCCGCCGCCGTCCGGCCCGCCGGCGCCACCCTCGGCGCCGCCGCCGCGCCCGGCGCCCGCGCGCCGGTTGCCGCTGGGCTCGCCGGTTTCCGGATCGCTGTAATAGATCGCCGTGTCCTTGTAGATCTCCTGGTTGTAGACGAACGGCTGGAAGCCGAACGCCCACCTGCGATAGCGGGCCTGGTGCCGCAGGTTCATGGCGCGCACGTCGGGGTTGCTGTTGATCTCGCGCACGATCGCCTCGCGGATCGCTTCCGTGGCGCGGGCGTGCGGCGCGTAGCGCGGGTCGCGCAGCGTGTTGACCGACGTGTACCACCCGCGCGACGACAGATAGATCCGGAACCCCGGCGGCACGTAGCCGGCGAATTGCTGCACCCACTCGTGGGCGGGGTAGCCGTGCGGGTTGAGATAGATGTCCGGCAGCCAGTCGCGCCAGACGCTCATCCGCACGCGCGATTCCGGCAGCAGCGGATCGGCCAACCCGACCTGCGAGGCGACGTCCATGCCGAGCGCGCTGTAGCGCCCGGCGTGCAGCATGTGCGCGGGCGTCAGCTTCTGCAGGTCGTACGCCATCTGGGCGCCATCCGGGTTCTCGACCGGGTGCAGGATGACGTTGACCCGCTTCAGCATCTCACGGTACGCCGGATCCGTGACCAGCAGCTCCCCGAGCCGCAGGATGTGGCTGGTCGACGACACTTCGTTCGCATGCTGGCGGCCGGTGATGAGAATCGTCGGCTTGAAGGTTGTCGCTTTCGCGAGCGACACCAGCTCGCTGGCGACGGGCGCCGTGATCTCCAGGATCGAGATATCGCGCCCGCGGTACGAGTGCCCCGCGCGGTACGCCCGCACCTCCGGAAACGCGGCCAGGCGTCCGACGATCTCCTCGCTCTCGTCGGGGCTGATGA
Organism: Acidobacteriota bacterium; assembly: GCA_016178075.1. Classification (GTDB taxonomy): domain Bacteria; phylum Acidobacteriota; class Vicinamibacteria; order Vicinamibacterales; family JACQTH01; genus JACQTH01. Next base: position 3,350 of record JACOUA010000403.1, on the reverse strand, counting down.
TGTGATCCCATTTGACGAGCGGGGGCGCGGGTTTGGTGGCCGCGCTCCGCACGTTCGAGCGCGCCGATGCGCCGGCATAGACCAGCGTCCGCCGCGCCCGCGCGTCTCTGACGCCGACCTCGACGGCCACGCGGTCGACGTGCTCGTACGAGAGCGCGTCTCGGTACAGCCCCGCTTCGTGCAGCCGGGCCAGCGCATCGAGCGCGTCCACGGCGCGCGACGCCTCGCGATCGTCTCGGGCCTCGATCTGCAGGTGCAGCTCGCGCACGCGATCGGTCTTCACGACGGCGCGCGTCAGCGTCGGCGTTGTCGACTCGATCCGGGCGAGGTCGCGGTTGATCCGCTGCGGCTTCTCCGCCTGCCCTGAGCCCGGTCGAAGGGTGCCTTTGTCGTGGTACGAGATTTCGATCTTCGGCTTCGTCGAGGCGTTCCCCGCGTAGAGGATGCGGGCCTGTCCGGCCTGGTTCGGACGCTCGGGGTGGATGATCGGGTAGATCTTCCCGGGAGCGGCGAGACGCCTCCGGACCGTCGTCCGGCCCAGCGCGTCGAAGAAGTCGAGCGTCACGAAATAGAGGTCTTCGTGCAGCGATTCGAGCGACGAAATGAGCTCCTCGTCCAGCCCGATCTTGAAGTCCGGCTCGCTCATCCAGACCTCGACGTCGAGGTCGCGGTGGAACGGCTGCTTATCGGGCATCGGCGCGTTGTCGGTGATCCGCATCACGTGATCGTAGATGCGCGGCAGCACCTTCCCCTGATAGTGGTCCCAGAAGCGTTCCGGATCGGTCGCGATGCGAGCGTCCGACACGGTCGTGCCGTTCACCGACGCGGTGATGTGACCCGTCCAGACCGGCACGCGCGTCCAGCCGGGGAACTTGTCCAGGTACTCGCGCTCGACGATGGTCGGGCTGAAGGTCGCGTGGTGAATCACCCTGCCGCCGGCATCCTTCGCGTCGAGGGTGTAGATGTCTTTCGGACTGTCCACCAGCTCCAGCGTGAAGCTCTCTTTCGGCAGCCCGAGCTCGCGCTGGAAGATCTCGTCGGCGAGATAGAGCTCGTGGAGCCATCGGGTCGGCACCGTGTAGAACTTGTACTTTTTCGAGAGGTCGGACTTGTAGGTGGCCACGTTGACGTGGACCGATTTCGCCCCCTTGTTCTTCAGAGCGGGGATGATCTCCTCGGTCAGCCACAGGAATCCCTGCTTGTAGGCCGACAGGATGCGCACGCGCGGGTTGGCCGCCCCCGCTTTCGTTAGCGTCTCCCTGACCTGATCGGCGAGACTCTTCCGTACGGCGGGCGATTCGCTGAGCCGCGCCTCCAGATCGACCTTGGCGCCGGCGGTGACCTTCGGGATCACCTCGCCGCGCACATGCGTCCAGAAATCGTCCACCTCCCACGGGATGTCGACCTTCTCCTCGAACACGGGAACCGGTTCGGTCACGCCCTGTGTCGAGACTTTCACGGCGGCGCCCTTCAGCGCGCCTTGCGCCATCGCGCTCAGGTGCGCCGCGAGCTGCGGATCGGGCGCGTCGAGAAACACCCGCGCTTCGAGCGAGTCGACCGACTTGTCCTTGAGTGTGAGGAGCGCCGCGTCGAGCTCCCGCACAGCCAGCGCGGCTTGACCAGCAGCGCTCTTCGCCTGGAAGAATCGCGTGGCGTCGGTGACGACGTCGCGCAGAGCCGGGGCGCCGCGCGCCACGTCCCACACGTACGGGACACGGCGACCCAGGTACAGGCTCGCCGCCTCGGTCCCCGCATCGTCCGCGCCGGCGACGACCGTCGCCGTCGAAGGCCCGAAGGCTCGCGGCACCATCTGCACCACGCCTTCGCCCGGCTGCAGATCGTCGAGGCGGGCCTTGCCGATCTTCACGAGCTGCTGCACGAGGCTGTTGGCGCGACCGATCAGAATCGGCGACGGCTCGCGGGCGACGTCGCGGACTTTGGCGTCGACTTTCGAGAGCGGCAGGGTGACGCCGGTTGATTCGAGGCCGAGCCGCGCCGCGATATGCGACGCGCCGAATGCCTCGCCGCCGGGGCCGAGAATCAGGACGCTGTCGACGCGATCGGGAATCAGGTCGGCGTAGCCGTCGCCGAACCATCCGTCGACGGAGTACGCGCCGGTCAGGTCGAATCCCCGCGAGGCGACCGGCGTGGTCTCGGCGGCGCGGCCGCGCTCGCCGGGAGAATCCGTGGCGAGCTCGTCCGGATCGATGGGCGGCGTGAGCGTACGCCCGTTCAGGCCGGCGCGCCTCACGACCACTCGACCGGCGTTTCTCGCGCTGTGGACGAGGTCGACTCGGGTTTCGGCGACGCTGGTGAAGTTCAGGGTGCGCGGCTCCTGGCCCCGGCGATGGGCGACGTCGAGATCTTCGAGGACGCGCGCCGCGCGAGCCGCGTCGGCGTCCGGCACCCCGAGCTGGAGAGTCACGGCGGCCAGCCCGCGGCGTCCGGCATCGACAATGATCGAGGTGACGCGTGTCGTCGAGACCGTCACGTTGTTCCCGCGAAGGAGACGCGCCCCCTGGTCCTCGATGCCGGGAAGCGTGATGCCCGACAGGCTCCAGGCGCGCGGCAGATGACCGGCGAGCTCGAGGCCCGCAGCCAGCGTGCCTTCGTCGTCCGCGCCCACGATCGCGACGCCGTCCGGTCCTCCGAGCGGTGAGCTGACCCACGCAATCAGACCCTGACCGGGCGTCAAGCTCTTGGTGTCGAGCGCGCCGCTCTCGGCGAGCCTTCTGATGGCGGCGTTGCCGCGTCCAACGAGGATCGGGAACGCGATCGCCTTGGCGTCGGCCACCTCGTTCTCGCGCAGCACGACCGGCAGCGTGAGCGCCATCGTCTCGTGCCCGAGGCGCGCCGCGATGTTCACGGCCGTTTCGATGTCTTCGGAGGCCGGTGCGGCCGGCACGATGACGCGCGCCAGGACGGCGTCCGCGAACGTGTCGTCGTTGGTGTCGTCGAGCGCGGCGCCGTTCGTGAAGATCGCGCCCAGTCCAGATGACGAACGGGGGCGTTCCGCAACGCCCGTCGCGCGCGCAGACAGCATGAAGAACGCGCCGGTTGCTGTGGTCAGCGCTACGAGCAGGCGGACGGTTGGTAATGGGATGGAAGAGTGGTGTTTCATGGTCATAAAGCGTGACCCGTGGCCCTTCATCCGAGGGCCTTCTTCCGGAACTGCCGAAGCCCGATCGTTACGAAGATCGTGTCGAAGCCGATGAGGGAACCGGTGACGGCCGGCATCGACAGGTGGGGGACGTGGGGGACGAGGGCGCCCCGGAAGCCCTCGCTCGCGTACACCAGCGGGTTGATCAGCACGATCCGCTGCAGCAGGGGGAACGGCGCCAGCGCCTGCC
>JACOUA010000081.1 GCA_016178075.1 Acidobacteriota bacterium | reverse complement strand
GGCATCCTGATCGTGAGCGTGGGCGTGTGCTCGAACGAATCAGGCATCGACAGCAGGAGAATGTTCACGGGGACATTTTACTGCCGGCTCAAGACTCAGGGCTCAGGGCCTTTCAGGCCAGTTCAACCGGCGGGCACCCGGCAGCCCTAAAAGGTCTGCGCGACAGTCAACCCAGCCAGCTCTGGAGACAAGCCTATCGGCCGCGCTGCCATATAATCCGCGCCATTATGATGCGAACCTCGCTGCTGCCATCCCTTCTGGTCGCTTGTTTTCTGGTCACGATGGATGCCCAGTCCGCCCGCCCACGGGCGCGCGAGATCGGGCTCTCGCCGGGCGTGTTTCCGCCGGGACCGCTCAACGCGATCACCGATGTCGGCGGTGTGAAGGTCGGCCATGTCACGCTCACGGAGGGCGACAGCATCCGGACCGGCGTTACCGCGATTGTGCCGCACGGCGGCAACGTCTTTCAGGAGAAGGTCGCGGGCGCCGTGTTCGTGGGGAACGCGTTCGGCAAGCTGGCCGGTTCCACGCAGATCGAAGAGCTCGGCACGATCGAAACGCCGATCGCGCTCACCAATACGCTCAGCGTCGGCACGGTGGTCGAAGGTCTCGTGCGCTACACCGTCGCGCAGCCGGGCAACGAGAACGTGCGGTCGGTCAACGCCGTGGTCGGCGAAACGAACGACGGCGGCCTGAACGACATCCGCGGCTTGCACGTCAAGGTCGAACACGTGCTCGCCGCGATCAAGAACGCCAGCGGCAGAGCGGTGCCCGAGGGATCGGTTGGGGCCGGAACGGGCACACGCTGCTACGGATGGAAAGGCGGCATCGGCACGGCATCGAGGGTCCTGCCGGAGCGCTACGGCCGGTACACGCTGGGGGTGCTCGTACAGACGAATTTCGGCGGCGTGCTGACGATCGGCGGTGCGCCGGTCGGGAAAGAGCTCGGGCGCTACAGCTTCTCGGCGTCGACACCGGGCGACGAAGGCGCGGGCCCCTCGACCATTCGTCCGCGCGATCCGCACGAAGAGCTCGGGGCAGGCTCCTGCATGATCGTCGTCGCGACCGACGCGCCCGTCGACGCCCGCGATCTCAAACGGATCGCCGCGCGCGCCGTGTTCGGGCTGGGCCGCACCGGATCGTCGTACGGCAACGGCAGCGGGGATTTCGCGATCGCCTTCACCACGTCGCCCGAGCTGCGCCAGCGATTCGGCGACTCGAAGCCTCGCACCCGCGCCATCCTGCCACCGGACGGAGTGTCACCGCTCTTCCAGGCTGCCCTCGAAGCGACCGAAGAGGCTGTGTACAACTCGCTCTTGCAGGCGACGACGGTCAAGAGCCGGGAAGCGACGGCGGAAGCCATACCAATCGACAGGGTCAGGGAGATCCTGAAGAAGTACGGGGTAATAAAATAGATCGTGCGAAATCGTGCATTGAGGGATTTGGTGATTTGCAATCTGGTAATTGACTGCCCAATTGTCAAATTGATCAATCGGCAATCTATCGTCAATTTCCCGATTGACAATCGATTGTCAATTTCCCAATCGAAGAATCTTCAAATCAATTACCAGATTCCAAATCACCAAATCACCAAATGTACCATTCACATTACTCCGTCGGCTTCCCCTCGTACAACGCCTCCGTCCTGACCGTCTGCGGACCGTTCTCGGTGCACACCGCGTAGGTCGCGTCGTACATCGAGACGCCGGCGTGCTCGCCTTTCGCGTTCAACACGTAGAAATTGAGGCCGAAGTTGGGCCGGCCCTTATCGTTCAGCAGCCGCTTCTCGATCGTGTTGGCGGCAATGCGCTTGAGCGCCGCCATCCCGGCATCCTTCGGGCTGGCGCCGCGGCGCATCTCCTCCACGATCAGGAACGAGCAGAGGTTGAACAGGTTCGCCTCGCCGCGGCCGGTCGACCCGGCGGCGCCGACGGCGCCGTCGACGTAGAGGCCCGCGCCGAGAATCGGCGAGTCGCCGACGCGGCCGGGAATCTTCCACGCCAGCCCGCTCGTCGTGGTGACGCCGCAGACCTCGCCCTTCGGGCTGACGCCGTCGCAGTTGATCGTGCCGTAGATGTGGTTCTCGTCGAGCAGACCCTCGCGCACCATGTCGAGCATCACCTGTCGGCCACGTTCGGCGCGCTTCTTCGGATCGAGGTAGTGCTCGGGATCGATCCGGCGCTTCCACTCCAGCCAGCGAGCCCGGGACGTGTCCGTGTTGAGGTCGTCCTCGATCGTGAAGCCCATGTTGCGCGCGAACTCCTGCGCGCCCCTCCCCACCAGCAGATGATGATCGGTCTCGTTCGCGACCGCGAGCGCCACCCTGGACGGCGTCCGGACGCCTTCGATCGCCGCGACGGCGCCCGCCCGCTTCTTCAGCCCATGTATGCAGCTCGAGTCGAGCTGGACGACCCCATCCGCGTTCGGCAGTCCGCCGTACCCGACACTTGTGTCGAGCGGATCGAGCTCGACGATGTTGACGCCTTCCACGAGGGCGTCGAGCACGTCCGAGCCTTTCGTGATCAGACTGAAGGCTTTCTCGACGCACGTCATCGTGCCGCCGTTCTTGAAACGGTTGCCGTTCGACGAGGAGATCACGACCGGCTTGACGCTGCGCGGTGTCAGCATGGTGGGCCTGCCCTGAGCAACGTCGAAGGGCGCTTGACCGAATGCGGTCTTGGGACCGGCAGCCGCGAACGCTGCGGCCGCACCGCTGAGCACGAAATCGCGACGGTTGATGTTCATGGCATGCTCGCTTCGTTCACAGTTCTCAGTTTTCAGTTCTCAGTTTTCAGTTCACGCTTCTTCGCTCCGTGCGACGGGCATAGCATAACTGAAGACTGAAAACTGTAACCAGATGGTTGAAACCTGATACGATCGGAGTCGGCGCCGCATGCGACAGATTCCGCTGGCCGCCATCCAGGACGCCGCGTCCTTCATCTATCAAGCGGCGTCCCGCACGCCGCTGGTCCGGCTCGAGCTTCCGACCGACTCGTCCGACGGCCCCGAAGTCTACCTCAAGCTCGAAACGCTGCAGCCGATCGGCTCGTTCAAGATCCGCGGCGCGTACAACGCGATTCGGCAGCTCGCTCCCCACGAGCTCGCACAAGGCGTCTGGACCGTCAGCGCCGGCAACGCCGCGCAAGGGGTCGCGCTGGCCGCTCGTAAGGCCGGCGCGGCCTGCTCGGTCCTGGTGATGGACACGGCGCCCGAGACCAAGCTGCGGTCGATCGAGAAGCTGGGCGCGTCGATCGTGAAGACCACGTACGACGAGTGTTGGCGGACGGTGGAAACGCATCGCTCTGACCGCATGACCGGCTTTTTCGTCCATCCGTTCGACGACGACCGGTTCATCGCGGGCAACGGCACGATTGGGTTGGAGATCGTCGAGGACCTGCCGGATGTCGACGTCGTGATTGCGCCGCTCGGCGGCGGCGGACTGCTCGCCGGGATCGCGTCGGCCCTGCGCGCGCTGCGGCCCGAGGCGCGCGTCTACGCCGCCGAGCCCGACACGGCCGCGCCGCTGGCCGAGTCGCTCAGGCTCGGGCAGCCGTCGTACTTCCCGAACTGGCAGAAAACGTGGGTGGATGGCGCCGGCGGCAAATCGGTGCTGCCGTCGATGTGGCCGCTTCTGTCGGGGCTGCTGGCCGGCTCGATCGTCGTCACGCTGGACGAGGCCGCGCAGGCGATGCGCCGGCTGGCGGATCGCGTCCACGTCATTGCGGAAGGTGCGGCCGGCTGCGCCGCGGCCGCCGCGCTCAGCGGCCGGGCCGGCGGGCGCAAGATCGTCGCGGTCGTCTCGGGCGGCAACATCGATTTGCCGAAGTTCGCGTCAATCGTGAAGGCATGCTCATGAAGAGCTGGCGATCTCGCGATGTGGCGATTCATTGGCTGATCGCAGTCGTCCGATAGATCAATAGTTCGCCACATCGCCAGATCGCCAAATCCATGGACTCACTTCCAGAACGGATTAGCCGGCTCAGCGAGCTCGCAGGCGACTTGTGGTGGGTCTGGCATTTCAGCGCGCGCGACGTCTTCCGCGTCCTCGACTACCAGCTCTGGCGCGCGACGGCGCACAACCCGGTCCGCATGCTGCGCCTCCTGCCGCCCGAGCGCCTGGAGCAGGCCGCCGAGGATCCCGAGTTCCTCGCGCTCTACGACGCGGCGATCGCCGGGCTGGAGGCGGCGCGGGCGGCGCACGCCAGCTGGTGGACCGAGCGGTTCGGCGAGACGAACCATCGCACGATTGCGTACTTTTCCGCGGAGTTCGCGCTCCATCAGTCGCTGCCGATCTACGCGGGCGGCCTCGGGGTGCTGGCCGGGGACACCTGCAAGGAAGCCAACGACCTCGGCCTGCCGTTTGTCGGCGTCGGGTTCATGTACCCGCAGGGCTACTTCCACCAGCACCTCTCGACCGACGGCTGGCAGCTGGAAACCTACGAGCGCCTCGACTGGGCCGACGCGCCGACCGATCCGGCCATCCGCAGCGACGGCTCGCCGTGCGTCGTCGCCGTCCCACTCGGCGATCGGACCGTGTTGGCCGCGGTCTGGCAGGTGCAGGTCGGCCGCGTGCGCCTGTATCTGCTCGACACCGACCTCGAAGAGAATGCGCCCTGGGACCGCGCGCTCTCGGCGCGGTTGTACGGAGGCAACCAGGAAACGCGGATTCAGCAGGAGATCATCCTCGGCCTCGGCGGCGTGCGGGCGCTCGAAGCCATGGGCATCAGCCCCGCCGTCTGGCACCTGAACGAGGGACACGCCGCGTTCGTCGTCCTGCAGCGGATCAAGCAGTTGCTCGAGCAGGGGTCGTCGTTCGATCAGGCCGTCGAGGAAGTCCGTCGCACCACCGTCTTTACGACCCATACGCCGGTCGCCGCCGGACACGATGCGTTTCCGTTCCATTTGGTGGAGACGCACCTGGCGGGCGCGTGGGGCACGCTCGGCCAGTACCGTGAGCGCTTCATGGCGTTGGGCCTGTACGACAACGGCGGCGGCCCGCTCTTCAACATGACGGCGCTGGCGCTGCGCGTCTCGGGCGCCGTGAACGCGGTCAGCCGTCTGCACGCCCAGGTCACGACCCGCATGTGGCAACCGATCTGGGAAACCGCCTCCGACGCCGGACCGCGTGTGCGGGCGATCACCAACGGCGTGCACGTGCCGACCTGGGTCGCACCGGATCTGTCGAAGCTTTTCGAGAAGCACCTGGGCTTCGACTGGCGCGAGCGCTACGAAGATCCGGCGTTCTGGGACCGCGTGGTCGAGATCCCGGACGCCGAGCTCTGGAGCGTGCGGCGCATGCTGCGCACGAACCTGTTCGCCTTCGTGCGCGAGCGCGCTCGCCAGCGCTGGACACAGGATCGCGTCAGCGCCGCGCAAGTCGTCGCCGTCGGGATGCTGCTCGACCCCGACGCCCTGACGATCGGCTTCGCGCGCCGCTTCACCGGGTACAAGCGGCCCGAGCTGATCTTCTCCGATCCCGACCGGCTCGCCCGCATCCTCGGCGCCGCGAAGCGGCCGGTGCAGATCGTCTTCGCGGGCAAGGCCCACCCGGCCGACGATGTGGGCAAGGGGCATCTGCAGCGCGTGTTTCACCGCGCCGTCGATCCGACCTTCGGCGGGCGGATTGCCTTCGTCGACGACTACGACCTCCACGTCGCCCACTTCCTGGTCCAGGGGTGCGACGTCTGGCTGAACAACCCGCGCAAGCCGCTCGAAGCGAGCGGCACGAGCGGCATGAAGGCGGCGATGAACGGCGTCCCGCACCTGAGCATCGGCGACGGCTGGTGGGCCGAGGGTTACAACGGATCCAACGGGTGGCTCATCGAGGGACGTCCGGCGACCGACGATCCCGCGGCGGTCGATGTCGCCGACGCCGATGCGCTCTACCGGCTGCTCGAGGAGCAGGTCGTGCCGGCGTTCTATGATCGCGACCGTCAGGACGTACCGCACCGGTGGCTGCCGATCGTGCGTGAAGCGATCCGGAGCGTCGTGCCCCGCTTCAGCACGCGCCGGATGGTGAAGGAATACGTCGAATCGATGTACGAGCCGGCGTTGCAGAAAGTGACGACGGAATGAAAGGGAATTTGGTGATTTGGTGATCTCGTGATTTGGTGATTTATTGCCGAATTTGAGTGCCCAATCAGCAGATCAACAAATCACTAGATCAAGAAATGCTAGGATCAGATTAGTGCCCCGCAAGTCGGTCGCCAAATCGAGATGCGCGCTCTGCGGCGCGAAGGAGGTCTCCGAGCCGCGCGGCGAAGAGCGCTATTGCCGCGACTGCTGGGACAAAAAGATCGCCGTCGAGGAGATCGTCGCCCGCGAGTTCGCGGTCAAGCGGTACATCCGCGCCCACAGCGCCGAGAAATACCTGATCTACCACTCGACGCTGAAACGCCCCTGCGCCCAGCTCGTCGTCATCGACGATGGGTACGACCTGTTCCTGACGATCGTCCTCTATCCGAATTTCGCCTGGGACGAGCCGGCCTATCACCTCGAGGGTGACCCGGAGGGCCGTACCTACGCCGAGATCCTGGTCGATGTTGTGGCCACTGAAGTGATCGAGCCCTGGGGCGGCGGCAAATGGCATCTCGAGATCTTCCGCGCGACGCAGGCCGAGGCCGAGGACTGGAACGGTGAGATGTAGGGGCAGGTCGCGGCTTGAGGTTTGAACGGGGCGAGGCCTATAATCAGGGCCGCTCTCGTCTCTGATGCTGCACCTCTCTGGGGGACTTCATGATGAAACGCCATCTCACACTCGTTCTCGCAGGTCTGCTCGTGGCCCTGGCGGGCGCGGTGGGACCCGCGTTCGGGCAGGACGCCGCGAAGACGAAGTACATCGCGCCGATCAAAGGTGAAGCGCGGATCGGCTACACGAAGCCGCAGGTGAAGGTGGTCAAGGACGCGGTCATCACCGTGATCAAGGTGAAGAACATGACGACCGGCCGGATCGCCGGCTTCAAGGTCGAGGAATTCTGGTGGGACAAGCAGCGCAATCCGGTGACCGGCGCGAGGTATATCCACCCGCGTCCGATTGATCCGGGCGAGGTCATCACCGTCACGCTGAACACGCCGAAGAATCCGGCGATGGACTCGAACAACTACACCTTCACGCACGCCCAGGGGACGATCAAGGCGACGGCGATGAAGTCGTTGGACGAGGCGCCGGCCGAGGGGAAGGCGGCCGACAAAGGGAAGAAGACCAAGAAGTAACGTTACGCCCAGCGCTCCGCCATCTCGCCGAACACCGGCAGCCTGAACCATCGTCCGCTCGCGGCCTGATACAGGCAGACCGCCCAGGCCGTCACGCCGAGCAGCCACACCAGCTGCGCCAGCCGCATCAGGAAGACGAACGCCCACGCCGTCACGACCAGACTGGCGAAGCTCGCGACCCAGAGGCCGGCCCCGACCAGCGACAACGCTCCGAGCGCGAGCGTCGATTGCAACGCATGGAACCGCACGAAGCGGTTCTGACGCTCGAGCGCCAGCACGATCAGACCGGTCACCCACCACGCGAGGTACGCCATGGCGGCCGCGACGCGCGGATCGAGGCCGAGGGAAGTGGGCTCGTCGGGGGACCGAGTCTCCATGTCGGTCATAGGCTTTGGGCTGTAGGCTTTTGGCCTGTCACGCGTGATTTCGGAGTGAGCCCACGAACTAGGCCGGGGCTCTGCCCCGGACCCCGGCTCGGTCGCTTGCGGGGGCCCCTACGCCCCGCGCCGCCCCCTCCCACCCCAACGCGCTGAAAAACGCGCGTCGGGGGCCCCGGCTCGCAGGCGCGCTGTGCGCGCCTAGGACCGCTATGCGGCAACGAGAACAAAATTCTCGTAAGGCGCCGTATAGCGGTCCAAAGGCCCAAAGCCGGACTGTCTCATCACGGCTAGATTCAGCGGATCCTGAACATAATCTCGCGCGAGATGGGCTCATCCGATCTGAGGCGAGACCGCGCTTCGACCTTGAGGACGTAGAGACCGGCACGCATGTCCTTGAGCGGAATCTGCGCGGTGTAGCCGTAGCCACCCCGCGCGCCTCCGAGCTCGGAGCTCGCGCGCTCTTCTCGGTGCTGGAAGACGGAGGTTCCGCCCTCGACCCGCACGGTCGTGGCGATCTCGACTTGGTGGGGCTTCGAGCCTTCGTTGTCGTACACCTCCGCAAAGAGCGACAGCGTGTCGCTCCGGTCGAATTCGCGGCGCGCGGTCGGCGGGCCGGGGAGCACGTCCTTGAAGTTCTCGTCGGGCCGCGCGGTCATGAACTGGTTCGCGCTCGGCGCGGTGAGGACGACCCCGCTCATCGTGAGCGGCGCCTTGACGAAGTCGGGGACCTCGAGATCGTAGACGACGGACCCCGCCTTGCCGGCACCCGTCTCGCGCCCCGCGACCCTGAGCTGATAGCGGCCCGGGGGAAGCTGGAGGCGTGACAGCATGCGGAAGCCGCCGGTGCTGACGCGTTTAAATGTCTCGGGCTTGAGGCCCATGTCGAGATTCGAGCCGTCGCCGCCTTTCGACTTCCCCTCGGCGTCGACGGCCACCATCGAGATCTCGAGTTTGCCGAAGAACCGGCCCTCCTTCTCGGCGAACTTCAGGTCGGCGCCTTTCGCCTCGACCGTCACCGCCACCGAAGCGTTGGGGGCGACGCCCTTGAAGGGGGCCGCGAACACCGCCAGCGACAATCCGCTGACGGGGAGCGGATTGCTGAGGACCTCCCGGATGGCGGTGGACGCCTCGGCCGATCCGGCCGCCAGTGTTGGCGGCGCGCTCGGGCGGCCCCGCGGTGCGACGTACCCTTTGCGCGCCCGCACCTGCAGGCCCGGACGGTTCACGCGGACCTCGAGCTTTCGGAACCTGCCGTCGCGTTTGTCGTTCGCCGGGTAGTACCCGAGGATGTAGTACGAGCTGTTGTCGCGGACGATCCGATCGAAGCCCGCCATCACGTCGTTCGAGTTGACCACGGCGAACCCGCCGGTCTCGTCCGAGAGCGTGCGCAGGCTGTCCTGCGAGAGTCGGAGCTCGTTCTGCAGCGACTGCACCCCCAACCCGAGCGACGTGTCGTCGGGGAGCGCGGCGATCTCGATCGCCTCGTCGCCAAGGTTCGTCAGGCCGCGCGGATCGACGCCGTAGATGCTGACGTTGCCCCGCGTGGCGGCCGCGATGGCGTCGCGCGCTTCGTCCAGGATCGTGCTCGCGTCGCGCGCGTTGAAGATGTCGTAGATGTTGTAGTCGATCCCTTCGCTGACGAACACGAGAGCCTTGCGCCGCCCGTGGATGCCGCTCATCCACTCGGCCAGCGATCTGAGCGACGAGAGGGTCTGTCGGGCCTGAAATCCCCGCTCGAAGTCGTTGGGATCGTTGACCGGGTCGCCGGCCTGCCGCTGATCGCGCGTGTTGAAGTATTCGGTGATGCGGCCGAGCGTGGCCGACTCCACCTTGCGTCCCATGAACTTGTCGACCGCCGCGACGAGCAGGCGCCGATTGGTGGTGAAGTCCTGACTGGCGTCCGCGCGCCCGCTGAGCTGGACCACAGCCGCTAGATCATTGGCGCCCAGCCGCCGCTCGATGAACTGCTTCGCTGCCTGCCTGACGCGCAGCGATCGCAGCGGGTGCGTGTGCAGGTCGTCGAGCGCCAGTACATAGAGGCGGCCGTCGAACTCGCGCTCGTTTGTCCGGACGTCGGGCTCGATTGGCTCCTTGGCGAAGAGCGGCACCTCGGCCCGCTCGATCGGGATGTTGACGAGCGCGAAGGTCGAGATCTTCTGCGGCTTGCCCTCCTCGAGGACTTGGAAATCCGACTGCTTGAGATCGGGGACGAAGTCGCCCCGCTCGTCCGAGACGGTGGCGTCGACCTCGACGTAGTTGATCTCGACCTTGAAGGTGACGGGGGGAACCTGCGGCTGAGGCGCGGGCGCCTGTGGTGGCGGCGAGGCCTGCTCGGCCAGCACGGCAGCGCCAAACGCGGCGACGAGCGCGAGATGACACAAGGATTTGTGCACGGCGGTTTCTCTGACAGGCGGCGCTTTGATTATACCGGCGTACGGCTTAGCAGCCCGTGGTGAAAGTCCCGCGTCGCACCGAGGTGGGCGATGCGCCCGTCTGGCAAGGCGCGACGACCAAGCATATCGGGAATATGTGAGGGAGGAGCAACGCAGCCAGACGGGATGCAGCGCCCGCCGAATGCAGC
>JACOUA010000383.1 GCA_016178075.1 Acidobacteriota bacterium | reverse complement strand
GGCTGACCCCGGACGCCTCGGCAGTGGAGCTCGTGCCCGAGGTCTTCGCGCGCAAGAACATGCTCGCGCCGATTGCGCTGTCGGGCCGCATCCTGCGCGTCGCCCAGGCCAACCCGTTCGACGTGCTCAGCATCGACGAGCTGCAGCAGGCGAGCGGTCGGATGATCGAGCCGCACTGCGCCAGCCGCGGCGACGTCCAGCGCCTCATCGATCGCTCGTACTCCGGCAGCAACGAGCTTCAGCTCCTGGCGCGCGCCGGCGTGCACCGCCTCGGCGCGGCGCTCGACGTGGCCGTCGAGGAAGCCCCGATCGTCCGCATGATCGAGCTCATGCTGAACGACGCCATCGAGCGGGGCGCGACCGATCTGCACATCGAGCCGGAAGAGGACCTCATCCGGCTGCGCCACCGCATCGACGGGGTTCTGATTCCGTGGGAGACCCTTCCGAAACCGCTCCTGCCCGCGATCGTCAGCCGCATCAAGGTCATGGCCGGCCTCGACATCGCGGAGCAACGGCTCCCACAGGACGGCCGTATCTCCGACCTGCTCAGCACGCGGCGGGTCGACCTGCGCATCTCGACGCTGCCGACGATGTTCGGCGAGAAGGTGGCGATCAGAATCCTCGAAAAGGAAAAGCTCGTCCGCGGTCTCGAGGAGCTGGGCTTCAGCCGCCGCAACCTGACGCTCGTGCACGACATCGTGACCAAGTCGCGCGGCATCATCCTGGTCACGGGGCCGACCGGCGCGGGCAAGACGACGACGCTCTATTCGGCGCTGACGTATCTGGGCGCGCGTGAGAGAAACATCCTGACGGTCGAAGACCCCGTCGAGTACGAGCTGCCCGCGATGCGGCAGACGCAGGTCCGCGTGAAGGCCGGCTATACCTTCGCGGCGGCGGTGCGGGCGTTGCTGCGGCAGGACCCCGACGTCATCATGGTGGGCGAGATCCGGGATCCCGAGACCGCCCAGATGGCGCTGCGCGCCGCGCTCTCGGGCGTCCTGATCTTCAGCACGCTGCACACGCAGGATTCCGCCGGCGCCGTCCCCCGTCTCATGGACATGGGGCTCGAACCGTACCTGCTGGCCTCGGCGATGGTCGCGGTCGTGGCCCAGCGGCTCGTCCGGGTCGTCTGCCAGCAGTGCAAGGCACCGGCGCACTACCCCGCCGAGACGCTGGCGAAGGTGGGCCTGCTCCCTGACCACGGCATCGAGTTCTTCCGGGGCCGCGGCTGCGCCGCCTGCAACCATACCGGCTATCGCGGCCGGACCGGCGCGTTCGAGATTCTGCCGATCGACAAAGAGATCAACGACATGATTCGCAAGCGCGCCGACTCGCGTCTGGTCAAGGAGGCCGCGGTCAAGGTGGGCCTGAAGACGCTCCTGGACGATTCGCTGTCCAAAGCGATCTTCGGCCAGACGACGCTGGAAGAGGTGCTGCGAATCGCGTACGAATAGCTATCAGCTATTCGCTCTCAGCCACTTTTTTGAATCCGGCCGCGCCGTAGCGCGGCCTGGCTGAGAGCCGACAGCTGAGAGCTGACAGCTGAGAGCTGATAGCTTTCTTCAGATGCCAGAATTCGCGTACACAGCGGTCGACGGGGGCGGGCGGCGCGTGGACGGCAGCGCGATCGCCGAGAGCGAGACGGCGCTGACCGAGGCGCTCCGCGCGCAGGGGCAGTTTCTCGTCCGGTTGCGGGCCGCGGAGCCCGGCACGATCGACCTCTCCCAGATTCGCGTCCTCGAGCGGGTCAACCGCCGCGATCTGATCTTCTTCACCTCACAGCTCTCTACGGTGTTGGCAACCGGTGTCAACCTCGTGGAGGGGCTGAAGAACATCGAAGACCAGATCGAGAAGGTCGTCGTCAAGCGGGTGGTCGCGTCGGTGCGGCGCAACATCGAGAGCGGGTTGAGCCTCTCGGACGCGCTGGCCAAGCACCCGAAGGTCTTCAACGACATGTACCTGAACATCGTCCGGGCCGGCGAAGCGATGGGCCGGGCCGATCGGGCGCTCGAGGATCTGGTCAAGCAGCTCGAGTGGCAGGACGCGCTCGTGGCGCGGGTCAAGGAGATCACGACCTACCCGGTCATCGTGATCGTGTTGCTGATCGCGCTCGTCACGGTGCTGGTGGGCTTCACGATCCCGCGGTTCGTTCGCGTGTACCAGGGACTGTCGGCGCAGTTGCAGTTGCCGCTCCCGACGCGAATCGTGCTCGGCGTCGCGACGTTTTTCACGACGTACTGGCTGGTCCTGCTGCTGGCCGTGGCGGCCGGTCTGATCGCGCTGCAGCTCCACTGGCAGACCGACACGGGCGCCTTGACGATGTCGCGGTTGTCGCTCAGGATCCCGATCCTGGGTGAGCTGCGGCGCAAGCTGGCCTTTTCCCGCTTCGCCCATTTCTTCGGCGCGTTCCATGAAGCGGGCCTCGAGGTCGCGCCCTCAATGGCATTGACTGAGAATCTCATCGGCAATCGCTACCTCGCCCGCCAGTTTCATCGCGCCGTCGAGCGCGTGATGGCCGGCGAATCGATGTCGCGATCCCTGCGCCTGGTGGGCGACTTCCCGCCGGTCGTCATCCAGATGATCGCGCTCGGCGAGCGCACGGGGCAGATGAAACGGGCGCTGGAGGATGTCCGGCTCTACTTCGATCGCGAAATCGAGCGAACGGTCCAGCGTGTCAGCACGCTTTTCGGCCCGATCATGCTGCTGCTCCTGGCGAGCGTGTTCGCCCTGATGGCCCTGGCGTTCTATCTGCCGCTGTTCAACATGTTGAGGGCGGTTCGATGACACGAAGACACGACTCGCGAGTGGCCGGTGGCCAGTGGCCAGTAGCCAGTAGCCAGCGATTCTTCCTAACTGGCCACTGGCCACTGCCAACTGGCCACTACAGATCGTGTAACGGCATCACGCTCCTCGAAGTGGCCATCATGCTGGCCGTGTTGGCGATCCTGGCGTCGGCCGTCACGCCGGCGGTGATGCAGCGGATTGTCGACGCGCGCGTGGACGCCACGCGATCGGAAGTGAAGAACCTCTATGAGGCGATGGTCGGCCGCGAGAGCGAGCCGGGCACGTTCGGCTTCATCGGCGACATGGGCCGGTTGCCCAGCACGCTGGACGAGCTGGTGCGACCTGGCAATCTGCCGACCTTCACGTCGCAGACCGTGCGCAATGTCGGGATTGGCTGGAACGGCCCCTACATCAACGCGGGTGTGTCACAAGACGACTATCTGATGGATGGATTCGGGCGTCCGTACGCGCCGATTCAGAATGGTCAGGTTCGGAGCGCCGGCGCCGACAGCGTCTTCAACACGCCGGACGATCTCGTCTATCCACCCAATCCGCCGCTCGTCAACGGCCGGGTGGCGGTGGTGGTGAAGCATCAGAACGAAGACGGCTCCGTGCTGGTCGATCCGCTCGGGTACGTCGTCAACCTCTATTACTCGAACAACGGCCGCCAGGCCGTCTTGACCGCGGCGACGCCCCCATTTGTCTTTGAAAACGTGCCACGGGGGCTCCACGCGGTTGTCGTAATCAGCGCCGGGACGATCGTCGCTCAGGATACAATAGCGTCCTTGGGCGGTGGGCAGACCAGGTTGGTTGAACTCTGGGTCCTCGGGCCGACCTCGCTCTTGCCGAGCGGCGGCGCGGATGGGGGCGCGGGCCAGGGCTCAGGGGCGGGTCACGGAAGCGGCTCGGACCAGGGCCGGGGAGCCGGTCAGGGTCGCGGCAGCGGTCGCGGGCAGGGCTCCGGCCGGCAATAGTTTTCAGTTATCAGTTCACAGTTTTCAGGAAGGTCTTACTGATAACTGACAACTGAAAACTGAGAAGTGCCAGCGGGCGGCTTGGTTCGATTCACCCTCCTTATTCTCACATGCGCAAGAAGATCGGTGAATGCCTGGTACAGGCCGGCCTGATCAGCGAGGAGAACCTCCGCGTCGCGCTGGCCGAGCACAAGCGCAGTGGGGAGCGTATCGGCGCCGTTCTGGTTCGGATGAGGCTCGCCACCGAAAAACAGATCGCGAAGGCGCTCGCCTATCAACTGGGGTTTCCGTATCTGAGTCTCACCGAACACCCCGCCGAGCCGGTAGTCGTCGGCCTGATTCCGCGCGAAGTCGCTGAGCGTCGATTGTGCCTCGCGGTGTCGCTCGAGAAGAACCTGCTGACGGTGGCGATGGCGGACCCGCTGCTCTTCAGCCTCGTTCAGGATCTCGAGTTCCAGACCGGCTATCGCATCCGGCAAGTCGTCGCGACGCAGGCCGAAATCGGGGAAGCGATTCAGATCGGGTATCCGGACAAGGCGCTCGCCAGAACGTCCGCGGCGGTCGCCGAG
>JACOUA010000382.1 GCA_016178075.1 Acidobacteriota bacterium | reverse complement strand
GAACTGGAACTCCTTCGGCAACCGCACGGCCTGGCTGCGATTGTTCATGAACACCTTGGCTCGTCGCTGCATGGTCGGATTCCTCCCGTGAACCGGCGCCATATACATCAGTATATGCCGCTCAATCAACAACTTCTAGCTTTCTTGAACATCTTCCACCACGAAATCGACGCGCTGATCGCCGCCTAAGCCCCTGCGGCCCGAGGGAGTTGCGGTCGGTTTACCGTTGACCGCGTGGCTTGGTCGGCGAACAGACGACCTCCCGCGGACGGCGCAGATCAGAGTCCGATTCCAGTACTGAACGAGGACAGTCCACCCGCGCACGGACGTTCTCCGCCAGCCTCAACAGCTTCTCGTCGTCGGTCGACCGCGATCGCGAGCACGACCGGCGGATCGGGCGGCAGCGGGTTCGGCGGCGGCGGATCGTCGGGTGGTGGAGGCGGTGGTGGAGGGGTGATAACCGCCTCAACCAGGGGCGGAAAGAGGGCGTCTACCTCACCTGGGCGGCAAGCCGTAACAGAGGTGCTGCCGCGCAGGATTTCAGTTCTACGCTCGCGCTAGCGGCGTGACGTAGTCGTTCCGCTCGCGCCGAGCGGCCGGATCTTGATGTTGCGGTACCAGATCTGGTCGCCGTGATCCTGAAGGAGGATGTGCCCCTTCTGCAGCTTGCCGAAGCGGGCGACGTCCTTGAACTTGCTGTCGACGATCGCCGTGCGGAGCGCGGGGCTGTTCAATTCGTATTCGAGCACCCGCGTCCCGTTCAGCCAGTGCTCCACCGTGCGGCCGTTCGCCACAATGCGCCCGGTGTTGAATCGGCCGGCCGGTTCCAGATGGCGGTTCGACGCGGACAGCACGTCATAGAACGCCGCCGTCTGACGCTTCGGCCCGATCTTCGCGTCAGGATGCCGCTCATCGTCGATGATCTGGTATTCGTGGCCGATGGCGGCGTCCATGTCCTCGAGCACGTAGTACTTCACGCCGCTGTTGCCACCTTCGGCGATCCGCCACTCGAACGAGAGCTCGAAGCGATCGAACGTCGCGGTCGAGATGATGTCGCGCGCGCCGCGGGTGTCCTTCCCGTCGTTCGGGGCGAGGGTGAGCAACCCATCCTGGACGCGCCATCGCGTGGAGGCGGCGTCCGGCTGTTTGTAACCGCGCCAACCGGCCAGCGATTGACCATCAAAGAGCAGCGTCCAGCCGGCCTTCTTCTCGGCGTCGGTAAGCCGGTTGTGCGAGGACGAGTTCCCGGACTGAGCAGCCGTTGAAGCCATGAGCGCTATCGGAAGGACGGCCGCGGCCATCGCCCACCGTCCCAGTCGTGAAGTGGTGTGAGCATTCATAACGGTCGGAGTCTAGCGCAAAACGCGACCCCGAGCGAGCGCCGGGTCTTTTCATGCTTCCGCCGGCTCGGTTCATGGCTTTCGCCTTTAGGCGGACGTTAAAATGGCTTGATGTCGAACCGGATCCCTCTCGCGCTGCTGGCGGGCATGGCGGCGAGGATCGCGGCGGATCCTACCCCTGCCGCACAGCAATCGCCCGAGGCCGCGCGGCCTGTCACGATCTCGATCGTCGGCACGAACGATCTGCACGGCGGCGCGGTCGCGCGCCGTGAAGGCCGTGGCGGGCTGGCGCTCTTCGCGGGCTACCTCAAGAACCTGAGAGAGGCGCGCGCCCGCGGACGCGGCGGCGTCGTGCTCGTCGATGCCGGCGACATGTTCCAGGGCACGCTCGAATCGAACCTGAATGAAGGCGCGGTCATCGTCCGGGCGTACAACGCGCTCGGCTACACCGCCGCCGCGATCGGCAATCACGAGTTCGATTTCGGCCCGGCCGGCGAGGGGGCGACGCCGCGCCGTCCGAGCGACGATCCGCAGGGCGCGCTCAAGGCGCGCGCGGCCGAGGCCCGCTTCCCGTTTCTCTCGGCGAATGTCCTCGACGCCTCCACGCGCCGCGTCGTGGCCTGGACCAACGTCAGGCCATGGACGACGGTCGACGTGGCAGGCGTGAAGGTGGGCCTCATCGGCGTCACGACCGAGGAGACGCCGGACACGACTATCGCCGCGAACTTCGCGGGCCTTCGGATGCGGCCGATCGTCGGCGCGATCGCTGAAGGCGCCGCCGCCGTCCGGCGCGCGGGCGCCACGCTCGTCGTCGTGGCGGCGCACGAAGGTGGACGCTGCACGGCGTTCGACAAACCGGACGAAACAAGCTCGTGCCGGCAGGACGAACCGATCATGCAGGTGGCGCGGAAGCTGCCGCGAGGGACTGTCGACGTCATCGTCGCCGGCCACTCGCACGCGGGCATGGCGCATCGGGTCAGTGGTCTCGCGATCATCGAGAGCTTTTCGAGCGGCGTCGCGTTCGGCCGTGTGGACGTCGAGGTGGATCGCCGGAGTGGACGCCTTCTGAGCACGACGATCTTGCCGCCGCGCGACATCTGCGCGAGCGAAGATCCGGCGACCAGAAGCTGCGACCCCGCGCGCGTGGCCGGGAAGACGCTCGTGCCGGTCGTCTACGAAGGCCGCCTGGTCGAGGCCGATGCCGGCATCAACGAAATCCTGAGGCCCGCCGTCGACGCCGCGCGCGCGATCAAGGAACGAACGCTGGGGGTGACGATCGAGACGGCCATCACGAGGGCGTACGACCAGGAATCAGCGCTCGGGAATCTCTTCACCGATCTGACAAGAGCCGCCCGAGCGGACGCCGATGTGGCGGTCGCCAACGGAGGCGGTCTGCGGACCGACCTGCCGGCGGGCGAGCTGATCTACGGCCAGTTGTACGAAGCCACGCCGTTCGACAATCAGCTCGTCGCGATCCGGCTGACCGGCAGGCAGCTCAGGGCGGTCGTCACCGCCAATCTCAAGGCGAGTGGATCGTTTCTGTCCGTGTCGGGCGTCAGCGTGAAAGCACGTTGCGATGAGGGGGCGCGCGCGTTGACTGTGTCATTGATGCGCCCCGACGGCCGGTCCATCGCCGATGACGAAATGCTGACGGTCGTGACGAGCGATTTTCTGGCGACCGGCGGCGATGGGTTCCTCGCGCCGGCCGGAAAGTTCGCCACCGCGCCCGGCTCGGAGGGCGTGATCCTCCGGGATGCGATGGCCGCCGAGCTCACGAAACGAGGCGGCCGACTGCGGGCGGACGCGTTGTTCGATCCGAAGAACCCTCGCGTCGCCTTCCCCGGCCGCCGTCCCGTGCAGTGTCAGTGAAGAATCGTTTTGAGTTCTCCTCACTGGTTCCTCATGACGACTCGATTCACTTCAAAATCGTCGCCTTCACTTCCAGCGAGACGCGGCGATCGGTCTGAGGATCGGCCGACTGCGCGACGATCAGGGGCACGCCGCTGGCGAGCACGACGCCCAGGCTCTGTCGAACCTGTGAGCCCCACCGGTCGTCGCGCGGCTTTCCTTCGGGCTCCGATGCAGCGACGCCTGGAGGGAGGAAGGGAGCTGTACCCATGGCGGCGCCAGCGACATCGTAATCAAGCGAGAGCCGCACACGGACTCTGCTGTCCGAGAGGACCGTGGGCGTGGCGTCGACACTGAGCGGCACGGTCTGGACCGGCCCACCCCGGGAGATCTGCGCGGTCGATCGGATCGATCCGCGCTCCTCATCCGCCACCGTCATCAGCACGGTCTTCTTCGCCGCCGGCGCCGTGCCGGTTTGGTCCGTAATCGTCAGCTCGATCCGGACGTTGATCGGCTGACCCTGCATGCGAGCCGGGGGCGGCGGCGTTTGAGCGCGGGGCTGTGGCGCGACAAGTACGGTCGCAGGTTGCGGCGTCACCTGGCCGCGCGGGCCCGGCTGCGGAGGTGGCGGCGGCGGTGGTGGTTCCTGCGACTCCCCCGTAATCGCCACGGCCTCCGGTGCGGCAATGGGTGGCTGCTGCGTCTGGGCGCTCGCGACGGAGAGCCACAGGCCAAGACCGACGCACGAGACGTTCAGAACATGAATCCTCATCACTGATTCTCCTCGCAAACTAGGCCGGGGCTCTGCCCCGGACCCCGGCTCACCGTTTTGGAATCCTTGGCCGATCGACATCAATCCGCTCGATCTCGAGCGGCGCGATCTCCAGTGGCGCTGACACCGGCACTCGTTCGATCTGCAACCCGTCGGTCGACAGCTCCGACACCAGGAGCGGCGCCGGTGCCTCGAGCGGCGGAAGCGCCACGGCGACGTCGACCTCCGATGCATCCGCCACTGATGGACGCCGCGTCGCGCCTCTCGATGTTCTTCCCGCCGGCCGCTCCACGCGAGCGAGCGTCGTCTCGGCGGTGACTTCATTTGGGACGCGCTCCGCGCGAGCCGCCGGGCCAGCCGGAGGCGCAAGGCTCGCCGGCGCCGGCCTCGCCGATCGCGCGACTCCACCTGACGGCTGCGGGCTCGATCCGCGCCACAGCACCATCGCAGTGGCCATCACGACGACCGCCGCCGCGCCGGCCAGTGCCGCCCAGCGCCAGTTCAATGAAAGCCACCCGCCGACGGCAGCCCGTGAATCGCGCCCCTCCCCGATCCGCCGCAGGACCGACGCTCGCAGATCGACAGGGGTTCGCGGCGTGACCAACGACGCGAGCAGGGCGTCCAGAACCGTATCAGGCGTATCGGCCTCCGGCCGGGCCTTCGCCCGATCGGTCCTTGATCCCTGATCCCCGACCCCTCGTCCTTGCTCAGTCATCCTGATACCCCAGCTTCGCGAGCTCGGCGCGCACCATCGTGCGGGCGCGGTTCACGCGCCACTTGAGCGTGCCGGAGGCGACCCCCACGATCCGCGCCATTTCCTCGAACGTGCATTCGCGCGTCGCGGCCAGCATGAGCGCCTCTCGATACCGGCGCGGGAGCGATCGCACGAGGCGCTTGACGTGCGCGGCATGCTCGGCGGCCACCAGCCTGTGCTCCTGCGAGTTGGGGTCCGCGGCCCGGGTCTCAACCGTGTCGTCGAGCCCCACCAGGCGCTTCAGGCGCTGCGCGATGCCCCGACGACGGTTGATCGCCTGATGCCAGGTGATCGTCAGCAGCCAGGTCTTGAAGCTGGCCTCGCCTCGGAAGGACCCGAGCCGCCGAAACGCGAGCACGAACGCGTCCTGTGCGGCTTCCCGCGCCTCATCGGCGTTCCCCAGCACGGCCATGGCCGCCCGGACCGCCGCGATCTGGTGGCGCTCGATGAGCTCGCCGAACGCCGCGGCCTCGCCGCCGCGGGCCCGCTCGACCAGCTCCGTGTCGGTCACACAGCCTATAGACACAGCCTGGAGGCCCGCGGTTTGATGCTTTACACGACGGTCCAACGCGATTCGGCCGCCTTCGTTCGCTGACGGGCCCTGGAACTACGGCGGGCCTCGCCGATCAGCCTCCGCCAAGGCTTCGGCGGTCCGCCGTAGCTTCAGCGAAGGCGGAAGCGCGGAGTGCGAAGGCGGGGGTTGGGGATTCGGGGCTGAAACTGTAAACTGTTTTGGTCCGTTCCGTCCGCGAGTCGCACCGCGGCTCGGAACCTGTGCAATCTCAGCCTACGAACCGCGTCAGGGCCGGAAGGCAGCAGCGCTAAGTAGTCACTGACATGTGCCGCAGGCACTTCCGGGCCGCGGTGGGACCCGCCTGGTTTCACGCCGACTTCAGGTTTCCGACTTCTGACGGTCGACTTTTGATTTCTGACTTCTAACTTCTGACTTCTCACTTCTTTTGATGGCTTACCAGGTCCTCGCGCGCAAATGGCGACCCCAACGCTTCGAGGATGTCGTCGGCCAGCGCGCCGTGACCCAAACGCTCCGGAACGCCATCGCCAGCCGCCGCGTCGCGCACGCCTTCGTTTTTGCCGGCCCGCGCGGCGTCGGCAAGACCACGACGGCGCGGATCCTCGCGCGCGCGCTCAACTGTGTCGAGGGGCCTTCGGCGGACCCCTGCGGGCGCTGTGACGCCTGCGTCGAGATCGCGGAAGGGCGCGACATCGACGTCCTCGAGATCGATGCCGCCACCCACACCGGCGTCGACAACGTCCGCGAAGTGATCATCGCCGGCCTGGCGATCCCGCCGGTGCGGGATCGGTACAAGGTCTTCGTCATCGACGAGGTCCACCAGCTCTCGGCCAGCTCGTTCAACGCCCTGCTCAAATCGATCGAAGAGCCTCCGCCTCATGTCGTCTTCATGATGGCGACGACCGAGTTGGAGAAGATTCCCGAGACCATCACGTCGCGGGCGCAGGTCTTCGAGTTCAAGATGATCCCGTCGAAGGCCATCGCGGACCAGCTTCGCGTGATTGCCCGCGCCGAAGGCATCGACGTGTCCGACGAGGCGCTGGGGCTCATCGCTCGCGCCGCCGACGGCAGCATGCGGGACGCCCAGACGGCCTTCGATCAGGTGATCGCCTTTGCCGGGACCACCATTGCGATCGACGATGTCTCCGGCGTCCTGGGACTCGTCGGCCGCGATCTGCTGCTCGACGTCGTGACCGCGGTCGCGGACGAGCACGCCGCGGCCGCGTTCGACCTGGCGGCGACGGCCGTCGCTTCGGGCTACGACCTGCGCCTCGTCGTCCGGGAGCTGTCGAGAATCGTACGCGATCTGCTGATCATCGGGATCGATCCGTCGCGGCTGAACGACCCCGAGATCGCGCCCGAGGGAGAGCGGGATCGTCTGAAGGGCCTCGCCGCCCGCTTTTCGCGCGAGGACCTGCTGCGTGCCTTCGACCTGCTGGCGCGCGCCGAATCCGACATTCGCGGCGCCGCGGAGCCGCGTTTTCATCTCGAGATGACGCTCGTCCGCTGGATGCACCTGCGGAAGCTGGTGCCGCTGTCGGACATCCTCGAGGGGCTGCAGAAGGGACAGTTGCCCGCGCGCGTGGCCGCGCCAAAAGCCGCGACTCCCGCCGCGGCCCCGGTGAGCCCACCCCCACGTCCCGTCGACACCCCGAAAGACCGCGCGACGTCGACCTCGGATCGCGAGGATGGCGGCGGCCTCAAACAGGCGCTGCTCGCCGAGGTGCAGCGAAGCCGGGCGGTCTTCTACAACACCGCCATCGCCCAGGCGCAGCGGATCGAGTTCGACGGTCAGCGGATGGTGTTCGGGTTCGCGCCGAACCACCGGATGCTGCGCGAGCAGGTCGACCAGCAGCGCGCCTGGCTCGAATCCATCGCCCAGCGGCTGGCCGGCCGGAAGATTACCGTCGTGACCGAATCCGGCGCGCCAGGCGAGGCGGCCGCACCTGTTGCCGCGGCGCCGCCCCAGCCGCCGGGCGACCTGAAATCCCGCGCGCTCGCCGACGCCGGCGTCCAGGCCATGCTCGACGTGTTTCCGGTGGAGATCAAGGATGTAGAAGAGATGGAGTAGTTATCAGTTATCAGTTTTTAGTTGTCAGTCTTCAAAGACGTGTGATGAAGCCAGCGACGGAATGCTGGGGGACCAACTGAGAACTGAAAACTGAGAACTTCTTGTTATGAACATCCAACAGATGATGAAGCAGGCCCAGCAGATGCAGCAGCGGCTGCAGAAGCAGATGGCCGACATGCGCGTCGAGGCCACGGCCGGCGGCGGGATGGTCACCGTCGTGCTGAACGGCTCGAAGCAGGTCCAGTCGCTCAAGATCGACCCAGAGGTCGTCTCGAAAGAGGACGTAGAGATGCTGCAGGATCTGATCCTCGCGGCCCTCAACGACGCCCACCGGAAGGTGGACGAGGCGCTGTCGCGCGAGATGGGCGGCTTGATGGGCGGGCTCAAGATTCCGGGACTCTGATTGTTCTTTCGGATGCATCCTGAGCCCCTGACGCGCCTCATCGACGAGCTCCAGCGCCTGCCCGGAATCGGCCGCAAGGGCGCCCAGCGGATCGCGTTTCACATTCTCAGAACGCCGCGCGACGAAGCCGAGCGCTTGTTGGCCGCGGTTCAGGACGTCAAGGATCGCGTGACGTACTGCTCGGTGTGCAACCACGTGACCGACGTGGACCCTTGCGCCTTCTGCACGAAACCCGACCGCGACCGCCGCGTCATCTGCGTGGTCGAAGACGCCCAGAACGTGATCGCCATCGAGAGGACGCGAGGCTATAAAGGCCTCTACCACGTGCTGATGGGCGCGCTCTCGCCGCTGCACGGCATCGGCCCCGACGATTTGACGATCAAAGGCCTGCTCGATCGCGTCAAGGGCGGCGGGGTGGACGAGATCATCCTGGCCACGAACCCCAACGTCGAGGGCGAAGCCACCGCCATCTATCTCGCGAAGCTCCTCAAACCACTGGTGGTTCGGGTGACCCGCATCGCGATGGGGATTCCGGTGGGGAGCGACCTCGAATACACCGACGAGGTCACGATGCACAAGGCGCTTGGGGGTCGGCGCGAGGTATGATTCAGTCGGTAGTCGTTAGTCGGTAGTCGTCAGTCGGTCTGCGACTTCGAGACCAACAGACTATCGACTATCGACTACCGACTATCGACTGACGTGCTGCCTCCGTCCTATCAGCTCCCCGCAGCCATCGTCCTCGTACTCGGCGGGCTGCTCGCCTGCTTTCTCGGGTATCGCCTCTTTCGGATCGTGCTCGCCATCTACGGCTTCATCCTGGGGGCGCTCTTCGGCAGCTCGCTGGCGGCGGCGACCAACACGGCGATGCTGGTCGCGGCCGCGGTGGTTGGTGGCATTGTTGGCGCGATCGTGCTGCTCTTTGCGTACTTCGTCGGCGTGGCCCTGATCGGCGCCGGCCTGGGCGCGCTCGTGGTCAATCTCGTCTGGACGCAGGTCGGAGGCGATCCGAGCCCGCTGGTCGTCATCCTGGTGGCCGTCCTGGGGGCGATCAGTGCCCTCGCCTTTCAGCGGTACGTGATCATCATCGGCACGTCGTTTGGCGGCGCCTGGACGACGATCGTCGGGGCGCTGGCCGCGATGGGCGACCGCAGCGCGCGCGCGGCGGCGCGTGCCGGCGACGTGTGGGTGGTCTCCCCGTTCGCCCCCGACGCCAGCCCGCAGTGGATTCTCGGCGTCTGGCTCGCGCTGGGCGCGATCGGCACGATCGCGCAGCTGGGATTCACCGGTAAAGAGAAGAAAAAAAAGAGATGATGGCGCCGGGGGGCGGCTACTCCACTCGCAGGGCGATGAGCGGGTCGGACCGAGACGCGCGCCGGGCCGGAAAGAACGTCGCCCCGACCATCACGACGGCGACCAGGAGCGCCACGCTCACGAAGATCGCCGGATCGGTCGGGCTGATGTCGTAGACAAACGACGTCAGCACGCGGGTCGTGGAAGCCGCAACCGCGCCCCCGATTGCCAGACCGAGCCCGACGAGCGTGAAGCTCTCCCGGATGACGAGCGACATCAGATCTTGTCCGCGCGCGCCCAGCGCGGAACGGATGCCCATCTCGCGCGTGCGGCGCGACACGGCAAACGAGATCGCGCCGTAGAGCCCCACGGCTGCGAGCAGGACCGCGAGCGCGGCGAAGCACGTGAGCAGGCGTGCCGCCATGCGCGCTGGGAACAACGAGCTGGCGAGGAGCGCCGAGAGCGGCTGGATCCCGAAGAGCGGCAGGTCGGGCTCGAGCGCGAGAAGCGCGTGTCGCAGCTCGCCCAGGATCGCGCTCGGTTCCCGTTTCGTCCGCACCAGCAGCGTCATGCCGGTTTC
>JACOUA010000381.1 GCA_016178075.1 Acidobacteriota bacterium | reverse complement strand
GTGCGGGCCGGGCCGATCGTAGGTATTCAGCGTGGACGGCGTCGGATAGCGCGGACCGCTGTCGTTGGTCACGAACTGGTGCTCCATCGAGTCGCCGCGCTGATCGTCGCTGTCCCAGTTGATTTGATTGTTGGCGACGTTGTTGTTGCCGTTGAACGACTGCTGCGCGTCGCCGATGAGATCGTTCTGCGTCACATCCGGGCCGTCGCTGAAGAGGAGGTCGACGCGGTTCTGTTTCTGGCAGTGACGCGTGAAGTTCTGCTGCCAGTTGTCCTGGCTCGCGTTGAACCGCAGGCACGGTCCGATGTCGCGCACCAGGCGCATGACCGTGAAGCCGATCGCTTCGCAGTCTTCCTTGACCTTCACGTCCTTCGCGTCGTTCACGTAGTCGTTGATCGATGGGGCCAGGACTCCGGTCAGGAGCATCAGCACCATCAGGATGATCGTCGCTTCCACGAGCGACATCCCGGTTTGGGATTGCCGTACGTTCCGGCGAAGCAATCGGGCCCGAAGCATGCGGTTCATCGAAATAGCCTCCGCGCGTCTTCACGCGCGATGAGGAGCGACGTCTGCCCACGCCGCTCGAGCGTTGACCTGTCCGACGAGGGACACTGAACGCCTCCCTCTTGAGCAAGGCATGTGCCCGCAGAAAAGGCCCGGATTCATTGGGTGAAGTCGCGTGAGGTGGTGCGCAGCGGCGTGATCGATTGATCGTGCGGCGTCGGTTTCGGTTCCCTGTTTTGTGATGCTGCGTGGAAGGTCTCCCCCAGGGCCTGCGGCGCAAGCGATTGAGCGAGCGTCGCTTGCAGCGACTCCTGGCGTCGCGCGCCGGGAGCTTCACGAAGCGAGGGGGGTAAAAGCGTGAAGAAGGAGAACGGGAGGAGAAGTTCTCAGTTTTCAGTTCTCAGTTTTCATTGCTTGCCCGCGAGTTCGAGGTCCCGCAGCCAAACTGTGAACTGATGACTGACAACTGAAAACTAGCTACTCTGTGACCGCGAGCGAATGCTTGAAGACGAGAAGAAGAAGATCGTCGCCGGAGGCGACCGCGCCGTCGATCGCGAACGGTGTCTCGACGCGGCCGTCGGGACCCGCGGAGTACACGAAGACATCCGAGCCAGGCTGCGCGCCGGCGGTCGCGACCATGAACTTCACATTCACCATGTATCGGTGTCCCCACGGATCGGTATCGACCCCGCCGCTCAGGTAGGCGCCGCGCCATCCGAGCCCGCTCGGCGCCGCGGGACGCTCGTACCCGAACACCGCGGATCCACGTGGGGCGTTCAAGAGCAGATGGTTGTCAATCGTGTCCACGCGGCCGTCGAGCTCCGTACGTCGGGCCCAGTCCGCGGCGATGGCGGACTCGACGACCGGAATGTCGCCGGCCCCCACGAGCAGGTCGACCCTCGGACCGTCCGCGCGGCCGTTGGTCGTGAACTTGACGAGAGTCGTGGACTCGGCGAACTCCTCGATCGCCGTCCGGATGGAAGCGAGATCGGTCGTGGCACGGGCCAGCCGCGCTTCGTCGGTCGTCTGTCGAACGACCGGAGCCAGAGTGCCGGTCACGAGCGAGACCACCATCAGGACGAGGGTGGCTTCAACGGCGCTCATGCCACGCGGCGATCTCAGTCTTCGAAACATCTCGGTCTCCCCCTCATGTAGTTCTCAGTTTTCAGTTCTCAGTTCTCAGTTCTCAGAGCTGAAAACTGACAACTGAGAACTGATGACTACACAGCTCACGCCTGAGCAACCGCCGTGCCCTGGCCATCGCGGCCCGGCGGTGCGCGCCGTCGCACCAAACCACACGACAGAAACTAGGGAATCGAAAAACCGGATCAACCGGATGTGAGGGAACGAGGAAAAGACGTGCAGAAATGCGTGGTCGGTAGTCGATAGTCGGTAGTCGATAGTCGATAGTCGATAGTCGATAGTCGAGTCGCGACCACTCGGACTAACGACTAACGACTCATGACTATCGACTACTACTGCACGAGCACCGCGATGTCGTCGCCGAGCGCCCTGAATCCGCTTTCCCCGTAGGGCGAATCGACTGCGCGGTTCGGCCCGGCCGACAGCACGACGACATCGGAGTGGGTGCCGAAGAAGCCGACGTTGACCGCGTAGCGACCACCCCAGGGATCAGCCTCGATTGGGCCCCGCAGATACGCGCCTCGCCACCCGGCGGCGCGCGGACCCGAAGGCAGGTTCCATCGAGGCTTCGGATCGCCAGACGGGCTGTTCGACACCAGATGGCGCTCGAGCAGATCGATGACCCCGTTGGCCGTGAGCGGCCGCGTCCACCCCGCGTCGCCACCGCCGAGCGTCGGGGTGTCGCCGTCGCTGACGAGCAGGTAGACCAATTGGCCCTCCTCGCCCGCCGTACGGACTCTGATGGCGCCCGTGTCCTGAAGAAGCTGGAGGAGCGCGTCCCGGAGGGTCGCGGCGTCACGCTCGGCCCGGAGCCGCGTGGTCTGGTCCGTCACCGCCATCACGACCGGGGTCAGAACGCTGAAGAGAATCGCGGCGGCGGCGATGACGATGGCCAGCTCGACGAGGGAGAACCCTCTGGATCGCACGGTTCTGCTCATCGTGTCATCCCGCGTCATCATTTAATCCGGACGATGAGATCGTCGCCGAAGGCGCTCGCGTTTTCGATCGGCTGATCGAAGGGCGTCTCGATGGCGCCATCCGGGCCCGCCGACAGCACGAAGACCGCTCGCGCGCGCGCATGCCCATGCGGCGGCGTCAGCGCGAGAAAGCAGGCGTTCACCAGATACCGGTTCCCCCAGGGGTCGGACTCGATCGGCCGGCTGATATACGGGCCATTCCATCCCGTCCCGGTGCCTCCAAGGCCCGAGGGATATTGCCGGAGATTGCGCCGCAGGTGATCGTCGAGCGCCTCGGCGGGCAGATCGACCCATTGGCGCATCAGCGTCTCGCCGGCCACCAGTGCCGGTGACGGCAGAATCGTCAGGAACCGCGAAGCCCCTTCACTGGATGGGCTCACGAGCGGCATGTTCCCGCCACTGACCAGAACTTCCACCGCCGACAACTGCTCGCCGGACACCCGATGCAGCGCTCTTCCCGAAATGGGAATCAGACCGCCGACGTCGCGATTGAGATTGACGAGCCCGATGGCGATCTGGCTCAAATCGTTCTTGGCACGCACGGTCCGCGCGGTGCTGATGGAGTCGCTCAAGACCGGCGCGAGCGCACCGGCGAGGATCAACAGAATCGACAGGATGACGGTCGCCTCGATCACCGTCATGCCCCTCGACAAGCTCGGGGCACCCTGACCCTGTCGTCCCTCGACTTTGCCCGGAACGACCCTACGGCTCTCGAGCGATCGACGGGTGTCGGGTGAGGCGAGCGTCCGCCGCATGCCTGGACGAATCGCGCGCATGTCCACGGCGTCGCCTCGTGCAACGGCTGTGCCGCGCGTCGGCCTGGTGATCCACGTCTAAAGGATCGGCCCAAAATCCGGCCAGTCTTCCTTGACGGGGCGCTTTGGTACAACGAGGCCTGTGGCAAAAGACAGGGGGGACTACAAAGATTCAGGTAGGTATCAGCTTTCAGCTGTCAGCTGTCAGCTATCAGCTGTCAGCTCGTGCCAAATCAGGAAAACCCGACTAATCTGAGAGCCGACGAGTGTTTTAGCTG
>JACOUA010000387.1 GCA_016178075.1 Acidobacteriota bacterium | reverse complement strand
GTGCCATCTTGGACGCCGATGCATCCCGCCGGGCTGCGTTGCTCGTCGCTTACATACACCCGGTATGCGCGCTCCTCGCGCCTTGCCGGGCGGGCGCCTCGACGCCCAAGATGACACCTTTATTCCTTTCCGGGCCCTAATCTTGCCGACGCTCAACGGCCAGGCGCTCAAAGATCGGCCGCAGCCGATCCCGCGTCGTCCCGAGCTGCTCGGGAAGCACGCGCGTATCGCCCACGACCGTCACGAAATTGGTATCGGCCGCCCAGCGAGGAACGACGTGGATGTGGAGGTGATCGACGATGCCAGCACCAGCCGATCGCCCAAGGTTGATCCCCACGTTGAGGCCATCCGGCTTGTACGCCTCGCGTAGCGCGGCCTCCGCTGATCGCGTCATCTCGATGAGCTCCGCAAGCTCGCCAGCCGACGCGTCGCTCAGATTCGCGACGTGGCGGTTCGGCACGATCATCAGGTGACCATTGTTGTAGGGGAAGAGGTTGAGGATGACGTAGGCCGCGCTGCCACGAAAGACGACCAGCTCGTGGTCGGTCGCCTCGCGGGCCTGGCAGAAGATGCACCCGGGCGGCTGGCTGCCGCTACCGCTCACGTAAGCCAGCCTCCACGGTGACCATAGGCGTTCCACCTCGGAAGTCAGAAGTGTGAAGTCAGAAGTGAGACACCAGAAGCGAGAGGCTAGGCTGCTTTTTTCTCACTTCTCACTTCCCACTTCTGACGTCGCGCCTATCCCTGCTGGGACGCGCTGCCGGTGGCGGGCGCCACGGACGCAACCGACGAGACGCTGCCGGACCCAGCCGGTTCCGCCTCTCCCGCTTCCTTGTTGATGAGCTCCTTGAGCTCTTTGCCTGGCTTGAAGTACGGAACCTTCTTGGGCGGCACGTCAACCTTGTCGCCGGTCTTCGGGTTGCGACCCTTGCGCGGCTCGCGCTGCCGCAGGCGGAAGCTGCCAAACCCTCGGAGCTCGATCTTCTCGCCCCGCTGCAGCGCGTCGATGATGCTCTTGAAGACGGTCTCGACGATGACCTCGGAGTGTTTCTTCGTGAGATCCGAGACGCGCGAGACTTCCTCGACAAGCTCCGCTTTCGTCATGCTCGCCCTCATCGGAAGGGAGAGGTACGAAGTGGGAAGTGAGAAGGCCATCGTCCCTCACCGACGGTTCTCACTTCCTACTTCTCACTTCTCACTTCCCTACTGGTTCCTGAAGTGATCGCCGAGCGTGGCCTGTCCGCTACCGCCATCGGTATAAGACTGCCAGTCCTCGCGATCGCGATCCTCTTTCAGGGCCCTGATGCTCAGCCCGATCTTCCGCTCCGACGGGCTCAGCTTGATGATCTTCATCGGATACGCCTGGTCGACGGTCAGCTCGATCTTCTCGCCCCCGGGCTGATCGGCGAACTCCGACACGTGGATCAGACCCTCGATGCCCTCCTCGATCTCGACAAACGCGCCGAAGTTCGTCATCCGGACGACCTTGCCCTCGAGGATGTCGTTGACGCGATGACGCTGGAAGAAATCCTCCCAGATGTCGCTGGCGAGCTGCTTGAGTCCCAGCGACAGCCGCTGATTCTCGGCGTCGATGTTGAGGACCACCGCCTCGACGCGATCCCCTTTCTTCAGGACGTCGGACGGGTGCTTGACGCGCTTGCTCCAGGACATGTCCGACACGTGAATCAGGCCGTCGATGTCCTCCTCCACCTCGACGAACGCCCCGAACTCCGTCAGGTTGCGAACCCGACCGACGATACGCGACCCGATGGGGTACTTGTCGGCCAGCTCGTGCCACGGGTTCGCTTCGATCTGCTTGAGGCCGAGCGAAATGCGTCGGGCCTGCGGATCCACCCCGAGGACCATCGCCTCGACCGTGTCGCCCACGTTCAGGATCTTCGACGGGTGCTTGACGCGCTTACTCCAGGACATCTCCGACACGTGGATGAGCCCTTCCACGCCCGGCTCGAGCTCCACGAACGCGCCGTAGTCGGTGAGACTCACGACCTTCCCGCCCACGCGCGTCCCCACCGCGTAGCGGGCCGTGACGTCGGACCAGGGGTCCGAAATGAGCTGCTTGTGCCCCAGCGACACCCGCTCGGTGGCCGAGTCGTACTTGAGCACGATCACATCGATCTCGTCGTTGACCTTGAAGAGCTCCGACGGATGCCCGACCCGGCCCCACGACATGTCGGTGATGTGCAGGAGCCCGTCGATGCCGCCCAGATCGATGAAGGCGCCATAGTCGGTGATGTTCTTGACGACCCCGCGCAGCACCTTCCCCTCGGCGAGCGTGTTGAGCGTGTGTTTCTTCTTCTCCGCGTTCTCTTCCTCGAGCAGCACCTTGCGCGAGAGCACGATGTTGCCGCGCTTCTTGTTCACCTTGATCACGCGCATCCGCAGTTCCTGGCCGCGCAGCGCGTCGAGGTTCCGCACCGGGCGGACGTCTACTTGCGAGCCGGGCAGGAAGGCGCGCACGCCGATGTCCACGGCAAGGCCCCCCTTGATCCGCTCGATGACGCGGCCGATGACGACCTTCTTCTCGCCGTAGGCTTTTTCGACTTCGTCCCAGATCTTCATCTTCTCGGCTTTTTCGCGTGACAGCACGACGTAGCCGTCACGGTCCTCGGTCCGCTCGAGCAGCACGTCGACGATGTCACCGGGCTGTACGGTGATCTGCCGCTGCTCGTCGAGGAATTCTTCGATCGGGATGATCCCTTCCGACTTGTAGCCGACGTCGACGATCACCTCCGAGGCGGTGACCTTGATGACCGTGCCTTTGACGACTTCGCCTTCCGCAATGTGCCGGAAGCTGTTATCGTAAAGATCGAGCAGACGCGCGTACTCCTGCGGGTCGAGCTGCTGCTCTTCGGATCTGCCAGCCGCTCGGGTCAACGACCGGGTGGCCTGTGACTGGGCAGGCACCCCACCCCCCTTCTGGCCTGCAGGGGCTGCCTGCGTTCTGAGGCCGGGGTCGTTCGCGCTGTCCACGTTCGTCATGCCTGAAACGTCCTCCTCTTCCATCGAATTGCCGGCAGGGTTCCAGCGCCGGCGGCTGAAGTCCTGATCGCTAGGATTGCGATAAGCAAAACATTCTAGGCCACTTATCGGCACACTGTCAACTCGCGGGGACCCACATTATGGTCACCCCGACGCGAAGAACGACATCCCAGGCCAGCTCGTCCTGGACAGAGCGCGGCCCCGGTGCTTGTCGGTTTATTGAGCGATTGAATCTGACAATCGACAATGATTCGACAATTCTTCGATTCCTCAATCGACAATCAATCTTCCAATCTCCAATCCCGAAATCATCAATGCTTTTCTCGGATCACTGTCATGACTTTCTCCACGACCTCCCCGATCGATAGCTGCGTCGTGTCGATAATCAGAGCGTCTCGGGCGGCGGCCAGCGGCGACACGGTCCTGGATCGGTCCGAGGCGTCCCGCGCCTCGAGCGCCACGGCGACATCGGCGACTGCGGCGCCCTGATCGCTGACGGCATGCGCCGCATCCGACGCTCGTCGTCTCGCACGTTCTTCGGGCGCGGCATCCAGATAGATCTTTACGTCAGCCCGCGGAAAGACGACCGTGCCGATGTCGCGACCTTCCATCACCACGCCGCCTTCCTTCCCCATGCCGCGCTGATGCGCCACCAGCACCTCGCGGACGCGAGGCAGCCGCGCGACGAGTGCCGCCGCGCGATCCACATCGGGCGTCCGGATCGCTCGGGTGACATCGACGCCGTCGATCGTGATTCGTCCGGCATCCATCGCGACCTGCGCCGTCGAGGCGACCCCCGCGACGCGCGCCTCGTCGTCCAGGGGCACGCCGAGCTGCTGCGCGCGCCAGGCCACCGCGCGATACATGGCGCCGGTGTCCACGTAGCGATACGACAGCCGCGCGGCTACCTCGCGCGCGACGGTGCCCTTCCCCGCGCCGGAGGGACCGTCGATCGCGATGATGAGGGGTTTTGTCATAAGTGTCGCATGAATGATGCGGGTACTCTATTGCAGTTTTCAGTTTTCAGTTCTCAGTCGTCAGTTTTCAGTATCAGGTGGCTGTCTTCGTGGCCAGTTTCCGTGCCCTTCGAACTGATAACTGACGACTGAGAACCGAGAACTGCTTTAGCATGCAGGCATCATGGATCCGGGGCGCCGGGCATCGGTCCTGTCGCTGCCACAACGTTCGCGCGCACGCCGGGTGGCAGCGTGTTTCGTCGTCGCGGCTGTCGCAATGGCGACGGTGCTGCTGGCGCGCCCCTACGTGCGGGGCGCGTCGCTCGTGATACGCGCCGCGGACGTCCACGGGTGGGGTCAATCGGCGGCCCATCTGACGGTCCAACCGATCGAGCAGCACGACATCACCATCCCGACGCGTTACGGATCGATTCCCGGTCGCGAGTATCGGCCAACGCGCCGCGCGACCCAGGCCGTGTTGCTCACGACCGGAGTGCACGCGCTCGGCATCGTCGAACCGCGGCTCGTGCGGCTCGCCCGCGAGCTCAGCGCGAGCGGCGTCATCGTCGTCACCCCCGAGCTGCCGAGCCTGAAGCGATATCAGCTCACTTCCGAGTCGACCGACATGATCGAGGACGCCGGCGTGTGGTTGTCACGGCGTCCCAATCTCGGCTCGATCGCCCGACCTGCGCTCATGGGGATCAGCTTTTCGGGCGGACTCTCGATCGTCGCCGCAGGCCGCCCAGCCCTCCGCGATCGACTGGCCTACGTGTTCTCCTTCGGGGGGCACGCGGATTTGCCGCGGGTCCTGCAGTTTCTGGCGAACGAGGAAGACCGGGCACGATCACCACACGACTACGGCGTCGCGATACTTCTCCTGAATGTCGTGACACAGATCGATGGATTCGTGCCCGCCCCCCAGGTCGCGCCGCTCGCCCGGGCCATCGAGACCTTTCTCTGGGCGTCGCGCCTGACGACGATCGACCAGCACGCCGCGGATGTGGAGTTCGAGCATGCGCGTCAACTCGGGCGCGCGCTGCCGGAACCGTCAGCCGCGTTGATGAAGCTTGTCAACGATCGCGACGTCAAAGCGCTCGGCCCCAGGCTCCTGCCGTACCTCGCCGCGTTGGGCGACGACCCGGCGCTTTCACCCGAGCGATCGCCACCGCCAGCCGCGCCCGTCTATTTGTTGCATGGTCGGGACGACACCGTGATTCCCGCCGAGGAATCCCGGCACCTCGCGCAGTATCTGGAGGGAAAAGCGCCGGTTGATTTGCTCGTGAGCGGCCTCCTCATCCATGCGGACGCGGCCGGGCACCCGTCCATTATCGACGGGTGGAAGTTGGTGGCGTTCTGGAGTCGATTGCTTCAGGAGTGATCGGGTCGGGTCTCGCGGCTAGAGCTAGGGGCTACGGGGGATCCGGGCCGACTCTCCAGTCCCGAGTCCCGCGTCCCGAGTGCCTTGAGCTTTCTGATTTCGTCGCGGCTCAGGTCGCGAAACGTTCCCGGCTTGAGCGACGGATCGGCAATCGGGCCGATGCGGACGCGGCGAAGCCGGACGACCGGATGGCCGACCGCCTCGCACATCCTGCGCACCTGGCGCGTACGTCCTTCGGTGATGGTCAGCTCGAGGGTCGACTGGTCCTCGCGTGCCCCGACGCCGCGGGCAAGGAGCCTCACGCGAGCGGGCGCGGTTCTCCGGCCGTCAATTTTTACGCCGGTCGACAACCGACGAAGAGCGCGATCGCCGGGGACCCCGCGAACCCGCGCCTCGTAGACCCGGCCGATCCCGTGACGCGGGTGCATCAACCGCGCCGCGAGATCGCCGTCGTTGGTCAGGAGCAGCAACCCTTCGGAATCGTAGTCGAGCCTGCCGACCGGGTAGACGTACTCACGGATTCCTTTGAGGAAATCCATGACCGTCGGGCGCCCCCGGGGATCCGAGCGAGTGGTGATATACCCGCGTGGCTTGTTCAGCAGAAGATATCGCCGGCGTGAGGCGATGCGGATGCGCCGGCCGTCGACCTGGATGTCGTCTCGTTCCGGGTCGGCCTTGGCGCCCAACTCGCGCACGATCCGCCCGTTGACCGAGACGTGACCATCGAGCATGAGCCGTTCTGACGCACGGCGCGAGGCGACGCCAGCCGCGGAGAGGATCTTCTGCAATCGTTGCATTTAGGGATCTGGTAATTGGAAATCTGGTAGTTGGCTATTTACTTCCGAGTAGGAGAGGACGAGTCGCCGCCGTAGGTGCGATGGTGGAGCGTCGGAATGTTCCTCCACGCGTCCTGCTCGTACTCCCGGTATGTGACTTTGTTGACACCCGCGCTCGCGTCTTTCCGCAGACCTTCGAAGG
>JACOUA010000356.1 GCA_016178075.1 Acidobacteriota bacterium | reverse complement strand
TCTGCTGTTCGCGATCGCAAACCTCGCCCGCAAGCTCGGTCTCGAGCCCGAGAGCGCGCTCCGCCGCGCCAACGAGAAGTTCCTAGGCCGCTTCGCCGAAATGGAGCGGCGGATCACCGCTTCGGGCCGCCGGCTTGGCGACCTCTCGCTCGCCGAACTGGAACAGGAATGGCAGCATGCCAAAACCTTCGCAGCCGCCAACACACACGGAGATCACGGAGAACACGGAGACTCAACGATCTCTTGATGTCACACCGCAAGACGCCTTATCCCGTCTTTCAGCTTTTTCATGAAGACGCTCCGTGATCTCCGTGTTCTCCGTGGCTCTGGCGTTCACCGACGCGGCCGCAATGTGAATTGCCGTCCCATGAACGTCCGAATGGACACACGCCGGCCGTCGGTGTCCATCTGGATCGCGCCGTCGAGGTCGGTTCTGAGGACAATCGCGCCGACGCGTCGATAACGCTCGACGACTTCGGGCGCGGGGTGGCCGTACCGGTTGCCGCGTCCGGCGCTGAAGATGGCCACGTCGGGCCGGATCGCCGACAGAAACTCCCACGAGCTGGACGTGAGACTGCCGTGATGCGGTACCTTGACGATTCGCAGCGGCGCACGGGTCATCCGCGTCGCGAGCTGCCGCTCGACCTCGCGTCCGATGTCGCCGGTGAGCACGAGCGACACGTCGCCGAACACGATCTCCATCACGAGCGAGTCGTCGTTGCGGACACGCTGGCGCTCCCAATCCGGCAGCGGAGGGTGCCACAGCGTGAGACGCGCATCGGCGATTCGAAGCCCGTCGCCAACCCGGAGCGCCCGCCAGGCAATGCCGCGCGCCGCAGCGTGCTCGGCCAGCATCGCGAGAGGCTCGTGGCGCGGCACCGGCACGCCCTCCCAAATCTCGTGCACATCGAAGTTCCGAACCACGGCCGGCGCCGCGCCCATGTGGTCCGGGTCTCCGTGTGTGACGGCCAGCCGCTCGAGTCTTGTGACCTTCAGCCCCCAGAGCGCCGGCGCCAGCACGCGCTCCCCGAAGTCGTAATCGCTGCGCGTCACCACGCCACCGGTATCGACGAGCATCGCCTGCCCGCCCGGAAACCGGACGAGCGCGGAATCGCCCTGGCCGACATCGATGAAGGTGGCCTGGAGACCGCTGGCGGAATTGGCCAGCCTCGATTGCGGACCGATCGCGATCCACGCTCCGATGACGACTGGCGCCCCCAGCGAGCAGACCCGCACCACTCTCAGCCGCTCGAACATCAGAACGCCGTGACGTCCCGAGCGCGCCCACAGCCAGATCCCCCACGCGAGATAGTAAGCGGCGACGATCCCCGCCGATGGCGGCAGCACGCGCATCGACACCCACGGCGCGACGTCGACCAGCGCGGCGCTTGCCACGAGGCCGTCCGCGCCGAAATGTGCGGCGTACCCGCAGGCGCCGGCGATCGGGTCCCGAACCCACGGAAGCCCGTGTATCGCGACCACGCAGAGTCCGGCGCACTGCGCGAGCACCATGAGGGGAATGGCCACGAAATTCAGCGCGAGACCGGCGAACGTGATCCGGGCGAACAGCCAGGCGCCGAGCGGGAGCAGCACCACTTCGGCCGCGGCCGACGCCGCCAGGAGCGTAACCGCGGCACGGAGCGACGACACGGCCCACCGTCGTACACGGCCGGGGCGGCCGCGACGCGCGCGAGACCCGGTGTCTGACCGCACGGCCAATCGCCGAACGACGCTCGTCACCAGCGGCACGCCAATCACGATGGCGAGCGTGGCGCCAAACGTCAGGGCAAAACCCGCATCGAAGATGGTGAGCGGCGAGAGGCACAGCATGATTGACGCGGCGCACGCGATGGCGTTCAGGGTCGACGATCGATGATCGAGAGCGCGCGCCGAGAGGCACACGATGGCCATCAACGTCGCCCTGGCCACCGACGCTCCGCCACCGGCGATGTACGCGTAAGCACCCAGCGCTGAGACCGTCAGCCAGACGGCCGACCTGACTCCCAGCCGCGCCAGTCGGGCCGTACCCAGAAGGATGGTCGCGAAGATCGCGATGTTGCCGCCGGAGATGGCGATTACGTGGTAGGTCCCGGCCTCCTGGAGCCGGCGCTCGGTCTCCGCCGACAGGCCCGCCCGATCGCCGATCAGGATCGCCGTGACGATGGCCGATGACTGTGCGTTCCATCGGCCAACCGTCGCCTCCACCGCCCGACGAACGCGCGCCCGGACGGCGGACGCCGCCTCGGCATGCCAGGCTCCCTGCGCGAACGTTTCCAGGAGCGGGGCGCTCTTGACGTAGCCGGAGAGCGCCGGGCCTCGACTCGCCTGCCAGCGCTCCCGATCGGCCATCCCAAAATTGCGATAACGCGTTGGGAGGCGAAGCAGCATCGGGGCGCGAACTCGCCTGCCGGCTCGCCAATCCCCGAGCCGTGCCGCGCCGAGCGTGCCGCCGACGGTCACCGCAATGCTCCCCGCGGTCGCGGACGACAGGTCTTCGAAGCGGATGTGCTCCGCCTCGATTCGGAGCGTCGCACCACCGGCAGACACGGCCGCATCTGAAAGCAGGAGGCCCTCGACCCAGAACGGCGTGTCTGGCTCCGTCATCCCCTGCTGTCTCGACACGATCTCGTCGAAGAAGCGGCGCACCGGCGGATCGAGCGCCTGTCGCATCGCGGCGGATGCCAACAGATATGCGGCGCCGGAAAAGCCGAGAGCCACGCACACGCCGAAGACCAGCCCAAGCCGTCGTGCGAAGGCGCATGTGCCCGCGATCCAGCCGAGGACGAGGGCGACCGCGATCGCGGTACGCCCGAGATCCGGGTAGATCGCGCCGGCAATGGCCCCGACAAGGAGCGAGAGCGCGGGAAGCCAAGCAGGGTGAGACACGCAGCCGAGCGGAGCAAGGCGCGAGCCGCTCGGCTGGTTCGGCCACCGGGCGTGAGGCCAGGCTAAAGCCGGGCACCCCGAGAGAATGTGCTGGCTCCTGTGCCTCAGCGTGGCAAGAACTGCACGCCCGACCCCAAGCTCAGTTGGCAGGAATTGCGATCGGACCAGCTGAGAGCTGATAGCTGACAGCCTAGCTGACGCTAAATCCCTTGCGTGATGCCGGCGTAGTAGTCCTGCAGGGCCCGGACGTCGAGCCCCTGCTCGCGCAACGTCCGAATCGCGCTCACGAGCGCGGCCGCGCCGGTGAGCGTCGTCACGCACGGGACTCCGTGCATCGTCGCGGCACGCCGAACGGTGCGATCGTCGAAGAACGACTCGCGGCCGAGCGGCGTGTTGATGACCAGATCGATCTCGCGGTTCACGAGATGATCGGCCACGCTGGGCCGTCCCTCGTTCACCTTGAACACGGTGTCGACGCGCAGGCCGTGCGCACGCAGAAACGCGGCGGTCCCGCGCGAGGCCAGCAATCGGAACCCGAGGTCGGCCAGATTGCGCGCGATCTGGACGAGAGCCGGCTTGTCGTCGTTGTTCACACTGATGAACGCCGTGCCCTGCAGCGAGAACCGCTGCCCCACTGAGAGCTGGGCCTTGGCGAAGGCGCTCCCGAAACTGGATGCCCCGCCCATCACCTCGCCGGTCGATTTCATCTCCGGTCCGAGCAGAGTGTCCACGCCAGGAAACCGCGCGAACGGGAACACCGGTGACTTCACGAAGACGCCGGTCGGCTGCAAATCCTCCAGGAGGCCCAGCTCCGGCAACGTGCGGCCGATCATCAGTCGGGCCGCGACCTTGGCGAGCGGCGTCCCGGTCGCCTTCGACAGATACGGCACTGTCCGCGACGCCCGCGGGTTCACTTCGAGGACGTACACGGTGTCGTCCTTGATCGCGTACTGCACGTTCATCAAGCCGACCACGTTCAACTCGCGGGCGATTCGGCGCGTGTAGCCCCGTATGCTGGCGAGGTGCCGTTCGGGCACCAGGTAGGGCGGGACGACGCAGGAGCTGTCGCCGGAGTGGATGCCGGCTTCCTCGATGTGCTCCATGATCCCGCCGATGACCACATTCCCCTGCGCGTCGGCGACGGCGTCCACGTCGAGCTCAAATGCGTCCTCGAGGAACTTGTCGATGAGGACCGGGTGCTCCGGCGAGGCTTCGACGGCGGTCGTGATGTACCGATCGAGCACCGCGGCGTCGTACACGATCGCCATGCCGCGACCGCCCAGCACGTACGAGGGGCGGACGACAACCGGGAACCCAATCGAGTCGACCACGTCGCGCGCTTCCGCCCGCGAGGTCGCCGTGCCGCTCGCCGGCTGCGGAATGCCGAGATCCCACAGCAGCTTGGCGAACCGCCGCCGGTCTTCCGCGAGGTCGATCGAATCCGGCGACGTGCCGACGATCTTCACGCCCGCCGCCAGGAGCGGCAGCGCCAGCTTGAGCGGGGTCTGCCCGCCGAACTGGACGACGCAGGAGACGTCCGCGCCCTCGCTTCGCTCACGATCGATGATCGCCATCACGTCCTCGAAGGTGAGCGGCTCGAAGAACAACCGATCCGTCGTGTCGTAGTCGGTCGATACGGTCTCGGGGTTACAGTTGATCATCACCGTCTCGAACCCCTCCTCCCGGAGGGCGAACGCGGCGTGACAACAGCAATAGTCGAACTCGATACCCTGGCCGATGCGGTTTGGCCCGCTCCCGAGGATGATGACCTTCCGCCTCTCTCCGGGGTCCGCCTCGCAGGCCTGCTCATACGTGCTGTACATGTACGGCGTGAACGATTCGAACTCGGCCGCGCAGGTGTCGATGCGCTTGTAGACCGGTTTCAGACCCGTGTCGATCCGGCGCTGGCGTACCTCGGCCTCGCTGACGTCGACCACGGCCCCAATCTCGGCGTCACTGAACCCCGATCGCTTCAGCGTGCGCAGCAAATCCGCCGACAGCTCACGGAAGCCCACGAGCGCCGTCTGCGTCCGGAGCTCGAGGAGCTGGGCGAACTGCTCGAGGAACCAGGGATCGATCAGCGTCAACCGGTGCACCTGATCGACGCTCCATCCGCGGCCCAGCGCCCGGAACACCGCCCACAGGCGCCGATCGGTCGCGACGACGAGCTCGCGCTGGAGCGACGCTTCGTCCTCCTCGTCGGCGGTCGGCGGCTGCGTGAGAATCACGCCGTCTCTTCCAAGCTCGAGCGAGCGGATCGCTTTCAAAAACGCTTCCTTGAACGTGCGGCCAATGGCCATCGCCTCGCCGACAGATTTCATCTGCGTCGTGAGCGTCCGATCCGCCTGCGGGAACTTCTCGAAATTCCAGCGGGGGATCTTGACGACGACGTAGTCGATCGTCGGTTCGAATGACGCGGGCGTCAGCTGGGTGATGTCATTTGGAATCTCGTCGAGGTGGTAACCCAGCGCCAGCTTCGCGGCGATCTTGGCGATCGGAAACCCCGTGGCCTTCGACGCGAGCGCCGACGACCGCGACACACGCGGGTTCATCTCGATGGCCACCATGCGGCCGGTGCCCGGATCGACGGCGAACTGGATATTCGATCCGCCGGTCTCGACGCCGACGCGCCGGATGATGCGGCGCGCCCAGTCGCGCATCCGCTGGTACTCCTTATCGGTGAGGGTCAGGGCGGGCGCGACCGTCATGCTGTC
This sequence comes from Acidobacteriota bacterium, assembly GCA_016178075.1. Classification (GTDB taxonomy): domain Bacteria; phylum Acidobacteriota; class Vicinamibacteria; order Vicinamibacterales; family JACQTH01; genus JACQTH01. The sequence goes on along the minus strand of JACOUA010000356.1, from coordinate 25,881 downwards.
GCCCGTGTGCACCCCCATCGGATCGACGTTCTCGATCGAGCAGATGACGACGAAGTTGTCGGCGGCGTCGCGCATCACCTCGAGCTCGAATTCCTTCCAGCCGATCACCGATTCCTCGATGAGGATCGCGTGGACCGGGCTGAGCTCGAGTCCCCTGCGCGCGACCTCACGAAACTCCTCGATGTTGTAGGCGATACCACCACCGACGCCGCCCAGCGTGAAGGAGGGCCGGATGATCGCCGGGAAGCCGACGGTCTTCACCAGCTCGGACGCTTCCTCGTAGGAGCGCGCCAGGCCGCTGACCGGCACGTCGATCCCGATCGACTGCATCGCGTCGCGGAATCGCAGTCGATCCTCCGCGACCTTGATCGCCTCGACGGAGGCGCCTATCAGCTCCACGCCGAACTTCTGGAGCACGCCGGCCTCGGCGAGCTCGACCGCCAGGTTCAGCGCCGTCTGGCCGCCCACCGTCGGAAGGAGTGCATCCGGGTGCTCACGCTCAATCACGAGCGTCAGGAACTCCCGTGTGAGCGGCTCGACATACGTCCGCTCGGCGATCTCGGGGTCGGTCATGATCGTCGCCGGGTTGCTGTTCACAAGGACGACCTCGAGACCCTCGGCGCGCAGCGCCTTGCACGCCTGCGTGCCGGAGTAGTCGAACTCGCAGGCTTGCCCGATGACGATCGGGCCGGAGCCGATGACCAGCACTCGTTTGAGATCGCTGCGACGCGGCACCTAGCGGCTCTCCATCGCGTCGAGGAATTCGCGGAACAGGTAGTCGGCGTCGTGCGGGCCCGGCGACGCCTCGGGATGGTACTGCACGCAGAAGATGGGGCGCGTCCTGTGGCGGAAGCCTTCCAGCGTTCCGTCGTACAGATTCACGTGCGTCACCTTGACGTCGGACGGCAGCGTGTCCGGCGCCACCGCAAACCCGTGGTTCTGGGACGTGATCTCTACTTTCCCGGTGTCGAGCCGCTTCACGGGATGATTCGCGCCTCGATGGCCGAATTTCAGCTTGAACGTCCGGGCACCCATCGCGAGGGCCATCAGCTGGTGGCCGAGACAAATCCCGAAGACCGGCACGTCGGCCTCGAGAACGCCGCGCACGTTCTCGATAGCGTACGGGAGCGCGGCCGGATCGCCAGGTCCGTTGCTCAGGAATACGCCGTCCGGCTTCGAGGCGAGCACCTCCTGAGCCGGAGCCATGGCCGGAAAAACGCGGATCTGGCAGCCGTACGCCGCGAGGCGCCGGAGGATGTTCCACTTTAGTCCATAGTCGTAGGCCGCCACCATCAGGTGGCGCTGTGCTTCACGCTCGGGCGCGAGCAGGAGCTCGCCGACCGTCGGATCGCTCGCGGTCGGCGGCGCCGACGGCCAATCGAACGCCTGTTCGGTCGTGACGACCCTCACCAAGTCCGACCCTTCCATCGTCGGGATCGATCGAGCTTTCTCGACGAGCTCGCCGGCGTCCATCTGACCCGTGGCGATGACGCCGCGCATGACGCCTGCGGATCGAAGCAGCCGGGTCAGCGCACGGGTGTCGATATCGCCGATCGCCACGATGTTGTGATGGACGAGATAGTCGCGCAGGCTGCCACTCGCCCGCCAGTTGCTCGCAATGGGTGAGGGCTCGCGCATGATGAACCCGGACACCTTCGGCGTTCCCGATTCGGTGTCGCCGGCCGCCACGCCGTAGTTCCCGATATGGGGGCACGTCATCGTCACGATCTGCCCGGCATAGGACGGGTCCGTCAGGATTTCCTGGTAGCCGGTCATGCTCGTGTTGAACACGACTTCACCGGCGGTCTCCCCGGGGGCTCCGGCCGCGGTGCCTTCGTACCAGGTTCCGTCTTCGAGCGCGAGGATGGCCTGCATGGAGCTATCAGCTCTCAGCCTTCAGCTGGATCCTGAAAGCCGGCCCCGCCGCAGCGGGGCTTTTCAGCAAAAGCTGACAGCTGAGGGCTGATAGCTGACAGCTTGTCGCCGCCAAACGTTGAAGGCGCTCCGCACAAGCCCGCGCCTGTTCCGGTGTGAGGTCGAAGACGAACACCTTCACCGCCGCAGGCGGACCGTGCGGCTCATCCTCGTTTGCAACGCGGAAGACCGGACCCAGCACGCCTACGCCGAGCTGGTGCAGGACGCGATACGGACCGAACTCCGTGGGTAGGAGATCAGATAACGAACTGTCCCAGGTCAGGCGCGACTCCTCGGGGGGCTCTTCGATGCTAACACAGTGGCCAGCGGTCAGTGTTCGGCTACCGGCCAGTCGTGGCCTTACCGGCCACTGGCCACTGGCCACTGGCAACTGGCAACTGCTAGAGTAGCCCTCGGTGCTCAGCGATACGCAAAATCCGGACGCCACGACGATCGGGATCCCGATCGACATTCGCCGGCTGCCCTGGAGCCGGAAGCTGGCGTGGGACTACGCGTTCGCCTTCGGCGGGCTGGCGCCATTCTTCGCGCGCGACCCGTCCCGGCAGGAATCCTGGGGCGAGATGGTCCGGCTGGCACAGGAGCACCCCCGGCCACGCGCGGAGGTTTCGGCCATCCTCGAAGCCCAGCAGGGATCTCGTGCTGAGGAGAATCACGCTCCCGGCTCCCCGGGGCGCCGGCGAGGTCCCGGTGGCGAGCATCCGGCTCGACCAGTCGATTGTCCGCGCCCTCGACGAGCTGGGCGCGACGCTTCCGCCGACCGAATTCACGCGCCCTCTTCTGGACCAATTGGCCGGCGCGTACGCGACGGGCCGTGGGATGGCCGAGGCGTTCGGCCGCCTGCTGGAGCAGACGCTGGGCCCGATGGGGCTCGTCGTGTTCGATTCGTCCGACCCGGCGGCCAAGCCGTTGGTCAAACAGGTCTTCGTCCGCGAGCTCGAGACGCCCGGGGTCAGCGCGCGGCTCGCGGCCGAAACGGGCGCGCGCCTGGGCGACGCCGGCTATCACGCGCAGGTCACGCCCGTCGACGGCACCGTCTCGCTCTTTCACCTCGATGGCGGCCGGCAGCCGATCCGGACACAGGCGGATGCGCTGAGCGTCGGAAGCGCCAGCGTGCCGGTCAGCGTCCTCATCGCGGCCGCCGAACGCGAGCCGCACCGATTCAGCCCGAACGTGCTGCTGCGTCCAATCGTGCAGGACAGCCTCTTCCCAACTGTGTCCTACATCGCCGGACCGAGCGAGCTCGCCTACCTGGGTCAGCTTCGCAATGTGTACGAGCACTTCGGCGTGCCGATGCCGATCATGTATCCGCGGGCGACCGCGACCCTCCTGGATTCGGCGGCGGCGCGGTTTTTGACGAAATACGACGCGCCGCTCGAGCAGTTGCGGCCGCGCGACGAAGCGGCGCTGAACCGGTTGCTCGAAGCCCAACTCCCGGCGTCGGTGGAGCGGGCCTACGAAGAGGCCGAGGCGGGCCTGCGGGTACGGATGGAGGCGCTCATCGCCGCGGTGCCGGCGATCGACCCGACACTCGAAGGCGCCGCGCGGTCAACGCTTCGCAAGATGCAGCACGATCTTGGCTCACTGCGTGACAAGATCATTCACGGCGCCAAACGGCGGGATGACACGCTGCGGCGTCAGTTCGCCCGAACCCAGGCTCAAAGCTTTCCCGAGGGGCATCCACAGGAACGGGCGGTGGGCTTCGTGTACTTCCTGAACCGATACGGGCCGGCGCTTATCGATCGCCTCTCGGCCAATTTGCCGGTCGAACCCGGAACGCACTGGATCCTGACCATCTAATGCCGGGAGGCTTGCCGAAACCACCGCAATTCGGGCCTCCTCGTCCCAAGACCCCGCGGCGTCGCTGGCTGCGGTATCTGCTCATCAGCCTGACCGTCCCCGCGCTGCTCTTCTGCGCGATCGTCGGTTATTACTACGTCACCTTCGCGCGCGTCATCGACGAACGGTTGCAAGGGGAGCGGGTGCGCGCGCTTCCTCGCATCTTCGCCCGCCCCTACGAGCTGCGGCGCGGCCAGGGATTGTCGCCCGGTCAGCTGATCGATCGGTTGAACGACCTCGGGTACGCGCTCCGGGCCGGGGTCGAGCGGCCAGGGGAGTTCGCGGTCGGCCGCGACACGATTGTGCTGATGGTCCGGGAAGGCGCGTTCGGTGGAAGGACGGTTCGGGTGACGTTCCGGCCCCAGCGGGCCACCGGGACCGCGGTGCGGCCGGTTGCGACGGCGGGCGCGGACGAGCGGACCCCGTACGCCATCGATCGTCTGGAGATCGTCGGCGGCGCTCCGGTCGACACCGTCACGCTGGAGCCGCCGCTTCTGACGGCGTTCATCAAAGCGGCCCGGGAGAAGCGCCGCCACGTCGAGTTGTCCGCTCTCCCGCAGCGGATGGTTCAGGCCGTAATCGCGATCGAGGATCGGCGGTTCTACAGTCATCCTGGCGTCGACATCATTCGAAGCGTCGGCGCGATTCTGACGAACCTGCGAGGCGACAGGCCGTATCTGGTGGGAGCGAGCACGCTGACGCAGCAGCTCGTGCGCAATTTCTTTCTGACACCGGAAAAAACGATCAAGCGAAAGCTGCTCGAGCAGTTCATGGCCGTCGTGCTCGAGCGGCGGGCCTCCAAGGACGAGATTCTCGAGCTGTACTTGAACGAGGTGTATCTCGGGCAGCGCGGATCGTTTGCCATCCACGGCGTGGCCGAAGCGGCGCGCTTGTTCTTCGGCAAGGACGTCACGAACCTGACACTCGGCGAGTCGGCGACGATCGCCGGCGTCATCCAGACCGCCAACCATTCACCGTTCAACTCGCTCAGTCGCGCGCGCGATCGGCGCAATGTCGTTCTCCGAGCGATGGCGGAAACCGGTTTCATCTCGGAAGACGCCGCCGAGCGCGCCTCGCACGATCCGATCAAGATCGTGCCGCCGGCGCTCGAAAACGAAGCGCCCTACTTCGTGGACTACCTGGGCCAGGTGCTCGCCGAGCAGTATCCGGCGATCGCCGACAGCCCGCAGGCCGTCGACATCTACACGACGCTCGATCTCCACCTGCAACGAATCGCCCAGGAGGCGGTCGCCGAAGGAGTGGCGCAGCTGGATCACCTGCTGGCCCGGAGGCATCGCACCGCGCAGGCCGCGCTCATCGCGCTCGACCCGCGGACGGGGCAGATCCTCGCAATGGTCGGCGGGCGCGCATACAGCCAGTCGCAGTACAACCGCGCCGTCAGCGCACGCCGCCAGCCCGGATCCGTCTTCAAGCCGTTCGTCTACCTGGCCGCCTTCGAGGAAGCCGCCACCGAAGGCCGAAGCGACCTGACGCCCGCGACGCTCGTCGACGACGAACCCACCACGTTTCAGTACGAAGACAAGGAGTGGACCCCGGCGAATTACGAGGACGAGTACGATGGGCAGATCACGCTGCGGCGCGCCCTCGCCTTTTCACGCAACATCGCAACCATCAAGGTGGCCGAATCGATCGGATACAAACACGTCGCGGATCTGTGGAACCGGTTGGGCGCCAGCACGCCGCCCCGTCCGTATCCCTCGATCGCACTCGGGGTGTTCGAGGCGTCGCCCCTCGAGATCGCCAGCGCCTATACCGTGTTTCCCAATCTCGGCGAGTTGCAGCCGGCCAGCCTCCTGCTCCGTGTGGCCTCGGGTGGCAGCGACGTGCTGCGGCCCGCGCCGGCTGCCCGCCGCCGCATCGCGCGAGCGGACACCACGTTCCTCATCACGAACATGATGCGCAGCGTGCTGAACGAGGGAACCGGGGCCAGCGCCCGTGCACTCGGTTTCGGTCTCGACGCGGCCGGCAAGACCGGCACGACCAACGATCTCCGCGATGCCTGGTTCGTGGGCTTCACCCCCGAGCTGCTCACGACCGTCTGGGTCGGGCTCGATGACAACAACCCGCTCGGCCTGAGCGGCGCCCGCGCCGCCTTGCCGATCTGGGCCGCCTTCATGACGCGGGCGCTCGCCGGACATCAGAATCTCTCGTTCGAAGCCCCCGAGAACATCGTCTTCATGGAGATCGATCGAGATACCGGCAAGGTGGCCGTGCCCGGGTGCCCTCGGGTCCTCAACGAGGCGTTTCTACCAGGGACAGAGCCGCTGCAGCTGTGCGAGCTGCACAGGTTCTGAGAGAAGTTCTCAGTTCACAGTTTCCAGTTGTCAGTACCTGCGTCACGACCTCGGGCTCCAAAACTGAGAACTGAAAACTCACAACTGTCGTACAATCTCGTAATGACCCAGGGGGTCCTGAAGGCGGTTGCCGACGCCCTGGAGCAGGGTGAAGAGGCCGCGCTCGTCACGATCGTGTCGGCGCGCGGCTCGACGCCCCAGCGCGTGGGCGCGAAGATGCTGGTCTTCGCCGACGGCCGGACGATCGGGACCATCGGGGGCGGCTGTTACGAGCACGACGCATTCTGGAAGGCACGTGAGGCGCTCCGAACGCGCCGGCCGCAGCTCGTGCACTACGAGTTGACCGACGACTTCGCGGAAGAAACCGGACTTGTGTGCGGGGGCCAGATGGACGTCTTCATCGAGCCGCTCGAACCCGCGCCGCGACTTTATATCGTAGGCGCCGGCCACGTCGGACAGCAGCTGGGGCGCTTCGCGCAATCCGCCGGCTTCCGCATACACGTCGTCGACGACCGCGAGAAGTTCGCCAATCGCGAGCGCTTTCCGGGCGCGGACCAGATCGCGGTCGACTCGATTCCCGATTGGCTGGCCACGGCGGACCTCCCCGTCACCGCGTACGTCGTGATCGTCACGCGCGGCCATCGCCACGACCTGGACGCGCTTCGAATGCTGTCGCAGCGCGCGTTGAGATACCTCGGGCTCATCGGCAGCCGCGCGAAGGTCAAGCGGATTGTCGACGCGCTGCTCGCCGAAGGGATGCCCCCGGACGTTTTCGAACGGATCCATGCGCCAATCGGCTTCGACATCGGCGCCGTCACGCCGGAAGAGATTGCCATCAGCATCGTGGCGGAGCTTATCGCCGCCAAATACGGCAAGCTGGAGCTGCCTCACATCGCCGCGGCCTCGAAGCGCTGGCAGAAGCTCGATCAGATCGCTCGGACCGCCGCTCTGCCGCATCCCCTCACGACCGTTGACTGACAGCATCGCCGCCTGATCTTCGTATCGCCCTTCCAAGTGGCCCCAGGCAGCCTGCTCATCCGCCGCGCCACGATCCTGACGATGAACGATCGGCTCGACGTCATCGAGGGCGACGTGTCGATCCGCGACGGCAGGATCGTAGCCGTCGGCGGCACGCCCACCGGCCCGCACGACACGATCATCGATGCCGAGAGCGACCTCGTGCTTCCCGGCTTCATCCAGACGCATCTCCATCTGTGCCAGACGCTCTTCCGAGGCTTCGCGGACGATCTGCCGCTGATGGATTGGCTCAGGCTGCGGATCTGGCCCATGGAGGCGGCTCACACCCCCGCGTCGCTTCGGGCTTCCACCAGGCTCGCCGCCGCGGAGCTCATCCGATCGGGCACGACCTCGATCCTGACGATGGAAACCGTGCACGATACGGACATCGTCCTGGAGGCCTTGACCGAGACCGGACTGCGAGCATCCGTCGGGAAATGCATGATGGATTCGGGCGCGGAGGTTCCGGCCCGCCTCCGCGAGTCGACGCGCGCGTCGATCGATGAGAGCCTGGCCCTTCGGAGGCGGTGGAATGGGGCGGCCGGCGGTCGGTTGCGAACGGCCTTCGCTCCGCGATTCGCGGTGTCGTGCACGCGTGGGCTCCTCGAGGAAGTGGCGGCGCTGGCAACCGAGCACGAGGCGATCGTCCACACGCACGCGGCCGAATCCCGCACCGAAATCGACATCGTCCGCAGCTTGTCCGGCACGACCAACCTGAGGTATCTCGCGGACACCGGCCTGGCGTCGCCCCGCTTGTGTGCCGCCCACTGTGTCTGGCTGGACGACGGCGAGCAAGCGCTCCTGGCCGAGCGGGACGTCAAAGTGCTCCATTGTCCGGGATCGAATCTCAAGCTCGGGTCGGGTATCGCCCCAATCGTCGAGCTGCGGTCACGGGGCGTGTCCGTGTCACTCGGGGCCGATGGCGCAGCCTGCAACAACCGCCTCGACATGTTTCAGGAGATGCGGCTCGCGGCGACCCTTCAGGCAATCCGGCATGCGCCCGGCGCCCTCACGGCCCGTGATGCCGTGTGGATGGCGACCCGAGAGGGCGCGCGCGCACTCCAGTTGTCCGACACGATCGGATCGGTCGAGGTAGGCAAGCGAGCCGACCTCATCGTCATCGGGCGGACGCGAGCTCATGCAGCGTCCGGACCCGACCCGTACTCGCTGGTCGCGTATTCGGCGACCGCCGACGATGTTCGCGCGACGGTGGTGGAGGGCGACGTGCTGATGAAGGAAGGTCAGCTCCAGCACCTCGACGCGCAGGAGATCGCCTCCACCGCGCGTGAGGAGGCTCGGCGCCTGGCGGCCCGGGTCGGAATCTAGCGGCTTTGGGCTTCAGGCTTTGGGCTCTAGGCGAGCCTACAGACGTTACACGCCTAAAGCCGAAAGCCCAGAGCCTAAAGCCTGTTATAATTGCGCGTTAGCACTCGCGACTAGAGACTGCTAATTCATGCCGCTTGCGGAACGGCCTCGGCGGATCCTCACGACGGTGGTGACGCACTACATCGCCACGGGCGAGCCTGTGGGATCGCAGACTGTCGTCATTCGGGGCGCCCTGGGCCTGTCGTCAGCGACGATTCGCAACGTGCTCGCGGAGCTCGAGGATCAGGGCTACGTGCGCCAGCCCCACCCGTCGGCCGGACGGGTCCCGACCGACCTCGGGTATCGGTCCTACGTCGATCGGTTGCTCGAGGCTCGGCGGCCGAGCCGTCCCCTCTTCACCATCGAGGAGCGGCTTCGACTTCAAGCCGGCATGACGCCGCACCTCGACGACCTGCTCGCGGCGGCGTCGTACATGCTGTCGCACGAGTGCCACCACGTTGGATTCGCGATGGGGCCCGACACCGACGTCGTGCGGCGGCCCTTGTACGTGAAGGGGACCTCCTCGCTGCTCGACTACGAGATGACGGCCGGACTCGAATTCTCGCTGGCATCGCTCCGGAATCTGCTCCGGATCATCGAGGAGAAACACCGGCTCATCCGGCTGCTTGGCGAGTACCTCGAGGACGCCGGCTTGAAGGTGGTGATTGGCGCCGAAAACCGATCGCCGGACCTTCGCGAGTGCAGCCTGGTCGCGGCCACCTACGGCGACGGCGATCGCAAGGGCACGGTGGGGATTCTGGGCCCAACGCGCATGCGCTATTCGCGTGCGATCTCGCTCGTCGATGCCATGGCGCAGGCCGTGTCCCACGTCCTCGAGACGAGCAGACGACTTCGGACCGAAAGCTGAGCTGATGGCTGAGAGCTGAGATCTGAGATCTGAGATCTGACACCTGAAAGGTGAGAGCTACTCGATGATCGACAAGACCAAGCGCCGATCGCTCGATATCGATAACGGGCACCTCGATCTCGACCATCCGGATGCCTTCGACCCGGACGTCGAGGTTCCGGGCCTCGCGAGAACGCCGCTCGGGACCGAGCCGTCCGCATCCGACATCGCGTCGGGGCAGCCTCCGTCCCCGCCAACACCTGAGACGACCGGGCTCGACGAGCTCACCCGGGAGCGCGATCGGCTGCGCGATCAGCTTCTTCGTCAGGCCGCGGAGTTCGACAACTACAGGAAGCGCGTGGAGCGCGAGCGGCGCGATCAGACCGATCAGACCGTCGTCGATCTGCTGCAGCACCTGCTGGCGATCGTCGACGATTTCGAGCGGGCGCTTCGGGCCGACGCGCGCGATGAGCCCGAAGCCTATCGACGAGGCGTGGAGCTGATCCACAAGCATCTGCTCGACGTGCTGCGCCGCCGTGGGGTGAAACCGATCGAGGCGCTGGGCACCGACTTCGACCCCCACGTCCACCAGGCGATCACTCAGGAACTGAGCCCGACCCATCGCGACGGTGAAGTGATCGAGGAGCTTCGCCGCGGCTACATGCTGGGCGACCGGCTGCTCAGACCCGCCATGGTCAAGGTGGCCAAGTCGTCGTGACCAAACGCGATTACTACGAGATCCTTGGCGTCGGCCGCGCCGCCACCGATGCCGAAATCAAGAGCGCCTATCGGCAGCTGGCGCTCAAGCACCATCCGGATCGCAACGCCGGCGACAAGGCGGCCGAAGAGAAGTTCAAGGAGGCGGCCGAGGCCTACGCGGTCCTCGCCGATCCGGAGAAGCGCGCCGCCTACGATCGATTCGGCCACGCCGGCGTCGGCGCCGCGGCCGGGGGCGTCGACCCCACGATCTTCGCGGACTTCGGCGATATCCTGGGCGGCCTCGGCGACATCTTTGGCTTCGGCGATCTGTTCGGGGCCAGGCGTCCCGGCGGACCGCGGCGGGGCGCCGACCTTCGATACGACCTCGAGATCACGTTCCAGGAATCGGCGCACGGCGTCGAAACCAGCATCCAGGTTCCGCGGCAGGAGTCCTGCGAGCGTTGCAGCGGCAGTGGCGCGGCGCCCGGAACCAGCCCGGTCCCCTGTCCGCACTGTCACGGCCGCGGACAGCTCCGTTATCAGCAGGGCTTTCTCACGGTCACTCGAACCTGCGGCCAGTGTGCGGGTGTGGGGCGCGTGATCACGAAGCCGTGCACGACGTGTCGCGGCACCGGACAGGTCGTCAAGGAGCGCAAGCTCACGGTGAAGATACCGGCCGGTATCGCTTCCGGACAGCAGCTGCGGCTGGTCGGCGAGGGCGAGCGCGGATCGACCGGCGGCCGCGCGGGCGACCTCTACGTCGTCGTCCACGTCCAGGATCATCCGGCGCTGAAGCGAGACGGGGACGACCTGTACTGCGAGGTTGCGGTGAACTTCCCCACGCTGGTGCTCGGCGGCGAGATCAGCGTGCCGACCATCGACGGCGACGAACCCGTCCGCGTCAAAGAGGGGACGGCCGCCGACAGCCTCATGACGCTGCGCGGCAAAGGCATGCCCAACGTCTCGGGCCGTGGCCGCGGCGATCTGCACATCCGCCTCCGGGTTTCCGTTCCGCGCAAGCTGACGCGGGAGCAGCGGCAGCAGCTCGAGGAGCTCTCGCGATCGCTGCCGCCAGCCCAGTTGTCCCCTCGCCGCGATGACGAGGAAGGCCGGACGGTCTTCGATCGCGTGAAAGACATCTTCGGGAGCTGATCGTTTCTAGCTCCCAGCTCTCAGCTATCAGCTCTCAGGTCTGGTGTTCGTTGACCCTCTGGCCCGCGATTTTGATCGAGTTCCGCCCAACCCCTGCTACCCAGCGTGCGCCTGGCGAGCAGCGCGTCCTGCTTGTTTCCGATCTCAACGTGACGGCGATCGAAGAGGTCGCCTCCGACAGGTGGCGGATCTTTTTCGAAAGCCACGCCGATCGGGATCGCGCGATCGTCACGCTTCAAGCTGACTCCTCCATCGCCACCCTTCAGCGCGTCGAGGTCCCGGATGGAGATTGGGCCATCCGATCCCAGACTGGCCTGCGCGCCGTGACCGTCGACCGCTTGACTATCGCCCCGCCGTGGGATGTGCCGGCGCCTTCCGGTCATCCCCTGGTCATCATCGAACCCTCGATGGGATTCGGGACCGGGCATCACGCGTCGACCCGCCTCTGCGTCCGTGCGATGCAGAGCATTGGTCTGAACGGTGGCTCGGTTCTCGACGTGGGGACCGGGTCAGGCGTGCTCGCGCTCGCGGCCTCGATCCTCGGGGCAGAGACCGTGACCGGGATCGACCACGACCTGGACTCCGTCGAATCGGCACGAAGCAATCTGGCGCTCAACCCGGGCGCCCACGCCAAGTTCGCGTGCGCCGATGTGGCGTCGTTCGCAGGTGCTCCCTGGGATGTCGTCCTCGCGAACCTGACGGCGGCAGCGATCTGTCGGTACGCGGCGCGCCTCGGTCAGCTTTTGAAGGATGGCGGCCTGCTCATCGCGAGCGGGCTGACCCAGGATCAGGAAGAGAACGTGCTGACGGCCTTTGCGGCGCTTTCACATCCTCTCGTCCCCGCGCGGCGCCTGGTCGAGCAGGAGTGGACGGCGTTCGTGCTTCAGAAGTCTCCCCAGAGAAACTGGAAGAGCGCGAGGGCGACGAGCGGCGTCGCGTCAGCGCGAAACGTCCGGCGCCCGAGCGTCACCAGGTCGCATCCCGACGCCGCGGCCTGTCGGAGCTCGTCACTGGTCCAACCGCCTTCGGGCCCGACGAGCATCGTCACGGCGTCAGGCCTCGCCGCACGCTTCTTCTGGTAGGCCGACAGGCTCAGAATGGCCGGCGAGTCGGCCGCAACGGCGGCGTCGGGCTCAACCGTCATGATCGCCATGTGTTGTGGGCGAGCGGGCTGACGGCCCAGGCAGGCCGCGAATGATTCGGGCGGCTCGATCGCCGGCACGACGGCGCGGCCGCATTGCTTCGCCGCGGCCACCGCCACGCGGCGCCAGCGCTCGAGGCGCGTCGCGTTGCTGCGTAGGGTCCGCGTGACTTCGGAGCGCGCGGCGATCACGGGTTGCACCTTCACGACACCGAGCGTCGTGGCGTCGCGAATGACCTGATCCAGGCTGTCACCTTTCAGAATGGCCGGCGCCAGCGTGATGGACACATGCGGCTCCTCCTTCGGGGTCACGGCCTGCCCGAGCTCGACCGTGGCGCGTCGCTTCCCTGCTGTCTCGATCCTCGCAAGCCACTCGTGGCCTCGACCATCGAAGACGCGCACCTGGGCGCCCACACGAAGGCGCAGCACCCGCGCGAGGTGCTCGGCTTCATCCGGCGGCAGCTCAACGTCGTCGGCTGTGAGGCCTGCGTCGGGGGCGAAGAAGCGAGGAGGGCTCATCGATCCAGCTGGGATTCGGGATTGGGGATTCGGGGTTCGTTTGCATGATTCGCGAGCTTCAACGAACCCCGAATCCCGAACCCTGAGTCCCGGCGGCCTTTCACCCTTAGGTTATACTCGCCCCTGATGTTCTTTCGCGGTCAAACGATCGGGAAGTACAAGATTCTCGCCCCGCTTGGAAGCGGCGGCTTCGGCGCCGTCTATCTCGCCGAGGACACCTGGATCGACAAGAAGGTCGCGATCAAGGTGCCGCACCGCCAGAGCCTCGATTTCGGCGAGCTGCTGCGGGAGCCGCGCCTGCTGGCCACGCTCAACCACCCGAATATCGTTTCGATCATCACGGCCGAGAAGCAGGACAACGTCTTCTTCATCGTGATGGAGTACGTCGCAGGCGAGACGCTCGAGTCGATCATCAACCGCGACGGCGCGCTCGAGATCGCGCGCGCGCTCGACTATACGTGCCAGATTTGCAACGCCGTCGACCACGCGCACGGCCAGGGTGTCATCCACCGCGACCTCCGGCCGGCCAATGTGCTCGTTCCGTCGACGGGCCTCGTGAAGGTGGCGGATTTCGGCACCTCCAGGTTCCTGGAGATTGCCGCGCATGGCACGACGATCATCGGCAGCCCGCCCTACATGGCGCCCGAGCAGTTTCATGGCAAGGCGGTCTTCGCGTCCGACATCTACTCGCTGGGCGTCACGATGTATCAGATGCTCACCGGCGCGCTCCCCTATCAAACTCCCACGCCCGGCGACCTTGAGAAGCTCATGAGGGGTGAACTCGTGTCGCCGCCGCGTCTGCGGAACAGCAGAATCCCCAAGGAGCTGAACGACATCATCCTGCACGCCATGGCACCCGACATCACGGCCCGCTACCAACGCGCCAGCGATCTGCTCGGGGACATCCTCACCGCACGCGGCCGCTCGCTACGCGGGCGCCCGACCGCGGCCGCGTCGCCCGCGGCCGCGCGCGAGCACGCGCCTCAACCGAAGGCGACATCGACCCCCACCGAGGCATTGCGATCGATTCACAGCCGGTTGCGCGCGCGCGCGACCCCGCAGCCGCGCTTCTGCTGGCACTGCCGCAAGCCGCTTCACGCGCGATCCGATCGCTGTCCGTTTTGTGGCGAAGCGCAGTAGATGTTAGAATTTTGCCTTCACTTCCCCAAGCGCTCTCCATCAACGAGGTGACCCGATGACGTTTCCGGCGACCGGTAAGGTCTGGATGAACGGATCGCTCGTCAACTGGGCCGACGCCACGATTCATGTGGCGTCTCACGTCATCCACTACGGTAGCGGTGTCTTCGAAGGCATCCGCTGCTACGACACGCCGAAAGGCTCGGCTGTCTTCCGCCTGGACGCGCACGTCCGCCGCCTGTTCGACTCCGCGCGCATTTACCGGATGGAGTTCTCGACGGAACCTGAGGCCCTCCAGACCGCCGTGCTCGAGACCATTCGGGCCAACGGATACAAAGCGTGCTACATCCGCCCGATCATGTATCGCGGCTACGGCGCGCTGGGGGTGAACCCGTTTCCCTGCCCGGTCGACGCGGCGATCCTGGTTTGGGAGTGGGGTCAGTACCTCGGCGCCGAGTCGCTCGAGCGGGGTGTCGACGTGAAGGTGAGCACCTGGGCGCGCAGCTCGCCGAATTCCCTTCCGTCGCTCGCCAAGTCGACGGCAAACTACGCGAACGCGCAGCTCATCAAGATGGAGGCGATCGTCGAAGGCTACGCCGAAGGCATCGCTCTCGACGCATTCGGCAACGTGAGTGAGGGCAGCGGCGAGAACGTCTTCATCGTCCGCGACGATGTGATCTACACCCCGCCGCTGTCGGCGTCGGTGCTGCCCGGCATCACGAGGGATACCGTCATCCAGTTGGGTCGCGATCTGGGCTACGACGTCCGCGAGCAGATGCTCCCACGCGAGCTGTTGTACATCGCGGACGAGGTGTTTTTTACCGGCACCGCGGTCGAGATCGCACCGATCCGGTCGATCGACAAGATTCAGATTGGCGTCGGGTCGCGTGGTCCCGTGACGCATGCGATCCAGCGCGCGTTCTTCGATGTCGTCAGCGGCGTGACGGCCGACCGCCACCACTGGCTGACATTCGTGTATCCGGAACAGGCCAGCCTGCGAGGGCCGGCACGGGCGCGGGTGAAAGCGGGATAGATGCACGTCAACGATCTGCTGAAGGTCGCGGTCGAAGCCAACGCGTCTGACCTCCACCTCAAGGTCGGAAGCTATCCGATGATGCGGGTGGGCGGCACCCTGCTCCCGGCCAGCGAAGAGCACCGGCTCACGCCCGAAGACACCGTCGCGATGGCGGCCGCGGTCATGTCGGCCGCGCAGCGGCAGCGATTCAAGGAATCGCAGGAAGTCGACCTGGCCTACAGCGTGTCGGGTCTCGGCCGGTTTCGCTGCAACATCTTTCAGCAGCGCGGCAGCATCGGGCTCGTCCTGCGGGTCATTCCGAACGTCATCAAGTCGATCGACGAGCTGCGCCTGCCGCCGGTCCTGCGGAGGATCGCGGACGAAGAGCGTGGGCTTATCGTCGTCACGGGGACGACCGGAAGCGGCAAGAGCACGACGCTCGCCTCGATCATCGATCACATCAATCAGACGCGGTGTGCGCACGTGATGACCGTCGAAGACCCAATCGAGTTCCTCCACCGCGACAACCGGTCCATCGTCAACCAGCGCGAAGTCGAAGTCGACACGCAGTCGTTTCCAAAAGCGCTGCGCAGCGCGCTCCGTCAGGACCCCGACGTAATCCTGGTCGGCGAAATGCGCGATTTCGACACCATCGAGACGGCGCTCCTGGCCGCCGAAACGGGTCACCTCGTGCTCTCGACCCTCCACACGCTGGACGCGCCCGAGACCATCAACCGCATCATCGCCGTCTACCAGCCTCACCAGCAGAAGCAGATTCGCCTGCAGCTCGCCTCGGTCCTGAAGGCGGTCATCTCCCAGCGTCTCATCCCTCAGGCCGACGGCACTGGCCGGGTGGCCGCCGTCGAGGTCATGGTCAGCACCGCCTTCATTCGCGACTGCATCGTCGACAAAGACCGCACGCACCTCATTCCGCACGCGATCGCGACCGGCACGTCCCAGTACGGGATGCAGACCTTCGATCAGTCGATCTTCTCCCTCTATCAGGACGGCTTGATCTCGTACGAAGAGGCGCTGCGGTGGGCGTCGAACGCCGACGAGTTCAAGCTCAAGGTGCAGGGCGTCCACGCCACTGCGGACGATGCGCTTGATGAGATGGCCCGTTCGGTCGGCAGGCCCAGCGACATCACGCACTTCGGGGAATAAGAATTTGGTGATTTGGTGATTGGAAGATTTGGTAATTGATTGTCTTATTGGAGGATTGGGTGATTTTGGGAACTATTGTCGATTGAGCCAATCGTTCAATAGTTTTGCAAATTACTCAATCGATCAATCGATCAATCAATCACCAGATTGCCAATTACCAAATCTTCAAATGTCTTGTCTCTCCAGCGCCCTTCGCTTGCTTGGTATCCGCGATCTTACCGAACACCAGCTCCGCACCAAACTCGAATCACGCGGGCACCAGTCTTCCGAGATCAACGACGTCCTCGAGCGCCTGAAGTCCGAGGGCACGCTAAGCGACCAGCGCCTGGCGGGCGCGCGCGCGCGGGCGGAGGCGGAGCGCGGCCGCAAGGGCCCGCACCGCGTGCGGCGGGAGCTGGAGGACGCCGGCATCACGGCGTCTCTGGCGAAGGCCGCCGTGAAGGAGGCCTTCGAAGCTGTCGACCCGGCCGAAACGCTGGCTGCCTTGATCGAGAGACGACTGCAGGGCGTGAGGCGCCTCGATCAGGCGGCCTATCGAAGAACCTATCGGTTCCTGTTGCGTCGCGGCTTCGAGGCCACCGACGTCATCGCCGCCCTGAAGAAGTACGGCGGCTCGCGTTCGACCAGGTGAACGTCCTGCCGCAGCAAGCGATTGGCTCACGGTTCGCCCGAGAGCGCCGCGAGCGACAGAACAAAGAGCCGACGATAGAATGATAAGAATGACGGCCAACGAGATCCGGCGCTCGTTCCTGAAGTTTTTCGCGTCACATGGTCACCGCATCGTGCCGAGCTCGCCGCTCGTGCCCGGCGACGATCCGACGCTGCTCTTCACGAACGCCGGGATGAACCAGTTCAAGGACGCGTTTTTGGGCAAGGAGCGCCGCGAGTATACCCGCGCGACCACGGCGCAGAAGTGCATGCGGGTCAGCGGCAAGCACAACGACCTCGAGAACGTGGGGCCCTCGCTTCGCCATCACACGTTCTTCGAAATGCTCGGCAACTTTTCCTTCGGCGATTACTTCAAGGCCGATGCGATCCCCTACGCCTGGTCGCTCCTCACCGGTGTCTGGAAGCTCCCCGCGGAGCGGCTGCACGCCACGGTCTTCGCGGGCGAGGGCGGCATCCCGCGCGACGAAGAAGCATACACAGTGTGGCGGCAGTTCGTGCCCGCCGACCGAATCATGGAGCTCGGGCTCGACGAGAACTTCTGGTCGATGGGCGACACGGGACCGTGCGGCCGATGTTCGGAGATTCATTTCTTTCGCGGCGATCACCTTCCCTGCCCCGTGCCGGTGTGTCGCGGCGTCTCCTGCAGCTGCGATCGATTCGTTGAGGTGTGGAACAACGTCTTCATGGAGTTCGACCGCCGGCAGGATGGAAGATTGACACCGCTCCCGGCTCCGTCAATCGATACCGGCATGGGCCTGGAGCGGATCACGTCCGTCCTTCAGGACAAGCTGTCCAACTACGACACCGATCTGTTCACGCCCATTATCAGGCGCATCGAGGAGCTGACGCCGGCGCGATACGGACCTCTGCATCCTGGTGCGCCCTCGTCGGTCCCCGACGTCTCCGTCCGCGTCGTTGCCGACCATCTTCGCGCGATGACGTTCCTCATCGCCGACGGCGCCGTGCCGTCGAATGAGTGGCGCGGTTATGTGCTCCGGAAAATCATGCGGCGGGCGATGCGACACGGGAAGCACCTTGGGGTCACCCAACCCTTTCTGCACCAGCTCGTCGGTGTGATCGCACGCGAGATGGGCGATGCGTATCCGGAGGTTCGGTCGCACCGCGAGGCGATCCAACACACAATTCTCGCCGAGGAGCAGCGGTTCGACGCCGTGCTGAGCGAAGGCCTTCCCAAACTGGAAGCCGAAATCACGGCCGCCAGCAAGGTTCTCGCTGGCGACAAAGCGTTCCGGCTTTACGACACCTTCGGTCTGCCGCTCGACTTCATCGAGGACATCGCCGCGAGCCAGGGTGTCGCGGTCGACCGTGAAGGCTTCGAGAAAGCGATGGAGACGCAGCGCCGCCAGGCCCGCGCCAAGAGCACCTTCGAAGCAGGGCGCGCGGACGAGTTCGTCTTTACCGGTGAGGAGAGCCGTGCGCAGCTCGAGTCCGCCGGTGACCGCTTCGAGGGCTATACGACGACACTGGTCCAGGGGGTGCCGGTTCTGGCCCTCTTCGACGAGCATCGCCGTCAGGTCGACGAGCTGACGGAGGGACAACCAGGCTTTCTCGTGCTCGAGCGAACGCCGTTCTATCTCGAGGCCGGCGGCCAGGTCTCCGACAGCGGCCAGATCCGATCCGAGGCGACGGGAGCACAGGCGACCGTTGAAGGCCTGTCACGAGGCGGGCCCTCGCTCCCAAGAGTGCACCGGGTCCGCGTGACAGGCGGGCGATTTCATGTGCGCGACCTGGTCACGGCGGAGGTCGATCGCGAGACGCGAGATGCCACCCGCCGTAATCACACCGCCACTCACCTGCTGCACGCCGCACTCCGGCAGGTGTTGGGATCGCACGTCAAGCAAGCGGGGTCGCTCGTCGCGCCGGACCGGCTGCGGTTCGATTTCATCCACTTCGGGGCGGTCACCGACGATGAGATCCAGCGGATCGAGCGGATCGTCAACCGCGAGATCTATCGGAACGCGCCGGTCGAGACCGAGGTCCGCCCCACCGAGGACGCCATCGCGGCTGGCGCCATGGCGCTCTTCGGCGAGAAGTACGGCGACCGCGTGCGGGTCGTCAGCATTCCGGACTTCAGCCTCGAGTTGTGCGGCGGCACGCACTGCACCGCCACCGGCGACATTGGTCTGTTCCTCATCGTGCAGGAAAGCGGGATCGCCGCCGGGACACGGCGGATCGAGGCGGTGACCGGCGCGGTGGCGATCGAGTACGTCCAGCGTCAGCGCGCGCTCGTGTCGGGCGTCCTGGACGCTCTAAACGTTCGGGGCGAGCAGGGCGTGGAAGCCGTGCAGCGGCTCCAAGCCGACGTCAAGCGCCTCACGCGCGAGGGGTCGCAGCTCAAGATGAAACTGGCCACGGGCGCCGGCAGCGCCGATGCCGGGGCGAGCCACGACGAGGCGATCGAGGTCGCCGGCGTCAGGGTGGTCGCGCGTCGCGTTGAAGGCTTGGACCGTGGCGCCCTGCGTGACCTCGCCGACACGCTCAAGAGCAGGCTTCACGCGGGAATCGTCGTGCTCGGCGCCGCGACCGGGGGCAAGGCGTCAATCGTGGTCGCCGTCAGCGCGGAGCTGCGCGGCCGGGCACCGGCGGGACAAATCGTGAAACAGCTGGCGCCAATCGTCGGCGGCGGCGGCGGCGGGCGCGCCGACTTCGCGGAAGCGGGCGGCAAGAACCCCGAACGGCTGGATGAGATGCTGGCGCAGAGCCGCCAGGTCATCGAACGGCTCCTGACGACTACAGCGCCCTCGGCCTGACTCCGATAGCTCTGTGGAACACCCCAACGGCTGGGGTGTGTGACAGCAGCCCCCTGGCTGCTATACTCCAAACTCACTGAGCTTGCGACACTTACCGTTTTTTCCCCTGATTGCACTCTGCGTCGCGCTGTGGCCCGGGCCGGCCGACGCGCAGATCTACGTCTGGCACGACCACAACGGCAATCTCGTGCTCTCCGACCAAAAGCCCGGCGTCGCGGCGTCCGTGCGGACGTTTCCCGTCAAGAGCGCCCAGGCCATCGTCACGACCAAGCCAGCGCCGGCACATTACCCATCTGAGTACGACTTTCAGATCGCGTTCAACGCGAGGAAGTTCAACGTCCGGCCCGATCTGGTTCGAGCCGTCGCTCAGGTGGAATCAGGGTTCAATCCCCGCGCGCGATCGAGCAAGGGCGCCATGGGCATCATGCAATTGATGCCGGCGACGGCTGCTGAACTCGGCGTGAGGAACCCCTACGACGCCACGGAGAACATCCGCGGAGGTGTTCAGTATCTTCGGCAGTTGCTGGATCGATATGAGGGGAACGAGGTGCTGGCGCTGGCGGCCTATAACGCCGGCCCGACCTCAGTCGAGCGCTACGGCTATCAGGTCCCGCCGTATGCCGAAACGCGTGACTACGTTGGGAAAGTCACCGAGCGCGCCGGCGCGCGTGAGGGGGCGCTGCCCCAGGTTGGGGCGCCGAACACGACGGCAGCGCAACCCCAGCGATCCGAGTCGACTCGAAAGCCCGCGGTGCCGCGACGGATCTACAGGATTTGGGAAGTCATCGACGGCCGCCGCGTCGTGCGGTACACCGACGAGAAACCTTCCTCCGGGCCGTACGAAGTCGTCCGGTAGCTGCTAGTGTCCCGACACTAGCAGTTCGCCTCCAACCCCGCGTTGTAGCTGCTGAAATCCCACGCCTGGGTCGCCAGGGTCGCGATCGGATCCGGCCGCCCGTCCGGCACGTACACGGGCGTCTCACGCTGCGGGGCGAGCTGAAGCAGTGTGGAGGGAAGCGAGAGCAGGCCGCCGACGATCCAGGGACAGAACCGGGAGCCGGCCTGCTGTGCGATGCGCGTCCGCGCCTCGTCCACCGAGCAGGGGCGCCGGTTTCCGCGAGGATGCACCAGGGCGTCGAAAGCGTTCATGACCGCCACGATGCGGGCGGTCCAGTGCACCTCGGACCCAGACTTTTTATCGGGATACCCCAGACCGTCGTAGCGCTCGTGATGATGGAGGATGATGCGGCAGACTTCGTCCCGCATCCCAGCCCGCGCCGCCAGCTCCACACCGAGATCGGGGTGAATCTTGAGCTCTTCTTCCTGACGGCGGCTGAGACGGCCGGTTTTCATCAGGATGGTCACCGGTACAAGCAGCTTGCCAACGTCGTGGAGGAGCGCTCCGAGCCGCACGCTCTCGAGCGCCTCTTGTGGCAAGCCATACTGGGTCGCCAACCCGATTGAGTATTGAGACACCCGGAGGCTGTGATCGGCCACCTGCGGCCGCTTCGCTTTGAGCGCGTCGGTCAAGCTCTCCAGGTCGAACAGGGTCCTCGGCATAGGGTTTCGCGTCTTGCGAAGTTCCAGGACGCTATCCCTCTCGCAATGCGAGTGCCACATTCCCGGACGCGAAAGCGTTTTCAGCCCCGCGCAGTCGCGTGCAGCCTCCTCGGCCTGGCGTGAAAAGAATGACAACATCTTGTGGAGAACCCGTTCGATTTCCGCACCACGCCGCGAGGACGCGGTTCTCGCGGACCCGCTACCTTCTCGCGCCATGGAGGAGCTAACGGAACTCGCGTGCTATGATTGGTGTTCCGCAGGCGTCGAGAACCGGCGCTCCCTCGTAGTCAGGCGTTCAGCAGAAAGGCAGTCTTCGTGGCCAGTCACGCATCGGCGGTCAAGGCTCATCGGCAGTCGCTCAAGCGCCAGCAGATCAATCGTGAGCAGCGCTCGAGGCTCCGAAGTCAGTTGAAGGGGATCCGGTCCGCTGTCGGATCCAAAGGCGAGAACGTCGCCAGTGATTTGAAGGCGGCTATCTCGCTCATCGACAAGATGGCTGGCAAGGGCATCATTCACCGGAACGCCGCCGCGCGCTACAAGTCCCGGCTCGCCTCCAAAGCGCGCTAGCGCGCCGGGCTCCCCGACAGCTCGACGACCAGCCGCTCGAGCAGGACGCGCGGATCCCCTCCCGACGTCTTCATGGCCAGATCGGTTCGCATGAGGGCCTCGGTGGCGGTCGCGAGCTTCGACGCTGGCATCGAGCGCTCGACGTACGAACGAATCTGCCCGAGCACCATGTAGGGGACGGCTCCTTCGTCCAGGAGCAGCGCCAGCTCGCGCAGCGCCTCACCGGTGGCGCTCCGCTCGAGGGCGCGATTGAGCGCCCAGATGTCCGTGACACCGGCCCCTCCGATGATCTCCCCCACGTCAGCGGCGGTAACCCGGCCTGATGCCGACGCAAACAGCAGCAGCCGGTCGAGATCGGTTCGAACCCGTGACACCTCACCGCCAGTGCGGACCAGAAAGGCCCTGATGGCGGCCGGGTCGAAGGCAATACCCGCCTGGGCGGCCCGGCTCTTCACCCAGGCTTCGACCTCCCCGATCTCGGCCATGCCACCGCAGTCGACAACCGTTGCCGTGCGATACACGACCTTGGTGAGGTTCAATCGCTTGTCCAAATCGGCCGCCACGAACACGAGGACCGTGCTGGGAACCGGCTCGGCCAGGTAGCGTTCCAGATCCTCGAGGCCGCCGCTCGCCTCCTCGTCCGACCGCGAGATCAGCAACTTCTCGGCCTGCATCACGACCACCACACGGCGAGGGGCCATCCAGGGAAGTGTGCGGGCGGCATCCATCACGGTGCCGATCTTGACGCCGGGGTCCGACCCATAGAGTCGATCCACATTGAACGCACGAAGCTCCGGCTCGACGGTGTCGACCAGCGTGGCAATCAACGCCGCCTTCGCAGCCTCGTCTCGACCGATCAAGGCGTAGATCGGGGCAAGCGATCCCTTGGCGATTTGCGTTCGCAGCGTGTCAGGAGTGACGGTGGGCATCGGATCGGGGGTCGGGATTCGGGGTTCGGGATTCGTGGGTTGAGCGTCGGGCCGAACGGCTCACGAATCCCGAGTCCCGACTCCCGAATCCCGCCAGTCTTGTCAGAATGCTTCCAGCAGCGAGCTGACGACGGTCTTGGCGAACTCGGTTGCGACGCGCTCCAGCGCGTTCGACTGCTGGCCGAAGAACGCGTTCGGATCCAACGCTCCGGTGCCGCTCGCCAGGTCGTATTCCTGGCGGAACGTCAGCTCCGGATTCTTCCAGACGACCTTGTCCGCCTTGACGTCGAAGAACTCCACCTTGGCCGTCACGAGGATGACATATCGGGACGCTTGCTGTTGCTGGTTGAACGTCGCCGGCAGGATCGCGATGGACGTGATCTCGCCGCGAAGGATGGCATCGACACCCGTCCTTTCGGGTTTCACCTGATACTTGCCGCGCCCGATGAACTCCGCCCGCACGCGCTCGGTGAGCAGCTGCTCAACTTCGAAGTACGGGGTGTTGTTGACGAACAGCGGCACTCCGATCGTCTGAATGTACGACGGCAGGAACGACCCTCGACCGGCGAGGGAGTACCCGCAAGCCGTCGAGGCAAGCGCCGCCACGACGGCCAGCACCGCGATCGAGATTCGTGTGTCGCGTGGCAATCGCCGACGAATCCCGAACCCCCGCCTTCGCGCTTCGCGCCTCGGCGAGGCTCGCCGAAGTTCGCTGTCTGTCACTCGGCGGCAGCGGACGAAGGCGGCCGAATCCCGAATCCCGGTTTCCTGCATGCTCCTCATCATCGCACCACGAGGCTGACCAGGCGCCCCTTCACGATCACCACATTCTTGATCGCCTTGCCGGCAGTGTACCTGGTCACCATCGGATCTGCCAGCGCCAGCGCGCGTAGCCGATCGTCCGGCGTGCCGGCCGGCACGGTCAGACGGCTTCGGACCTTCCCGTTCACCTGAACCGGCACCTCGATCTCGGGCGGTTTGGCGACCTCGGCGTCAAAGGTCGGCCACGCGGCCTCCCTCAAGCCGCCCGAGTGGCCGAGAAGCTCCCACAGTTCTTCGGACGTGTGGGGCGCGAACGGCGAGAGCATGACCACGAGCGCGTCGACCGCCTCCCTTACGACACAAATCGTTTCCACGCGTTCTGTCTGCACCGCGACGCCGGAGCGGCCAGCCGATCCGCTACTCGCGCCGACCCGCGAAAAAGCCTCGGTGAACCCATACAGCTCGTTCACCAGCTCCATCAAGGCCGCAATCGCGGTGTTGAGGTGCACTCGCGGATCCAGATCCGTCGTCACCCGTCGAATCGTGTCGTGGGTCTTGCGCCGAAGCGTCTGCTCTTCGCCTGTGAGGCCCGCGGGATCGATGGCTGGCGCCTGGCGGGTGGCGATCGCCTCGCGCCACTGATCGACGAGACGCCAGACGCGCGCGAGGAACCGGAAGCTGCCCTCGAGCCCCGTATCCGTCCACTCCACTTCCTTCTCGGGCGGGGCCACGAACATCACGTACAGGCGAAGCGCGTCGGCGCCGTACTTCTGCAGCATGTCGTCCGGATCGACCACGTTGCCCTTGGACTTGGACATGACGTTGCCGTCCTTGAGCACCATGCCCTGCGTGAGCAGGCGCGCGAACGGCTCGTCGTGGTCGACCATACCGAGATCGCGGAAGACGCGTGTGAAGAACCGTGAATAGATCAGATGCAGGATGGCGTGTTCCACGCCGCCGCTGTAGAAGTCCACCGGGCACCAGTACTTCACGCTCGCCGGGTCGAACGCCCGTCGATCGTTGGTCGGATCGCAGAACCGATAGAAGTACCACGATGAATCGACGAACGTATCCATCGTGTCGGTTTCACGACGGGCTCGTCCCTTGCACGTCGGGCACGTCGTGTTGACGAACTCGGCGACCCGGGCGAGCGGTGAGTCGCCCTGGCCCGTGAACTCGGTCACGTTTGGAAGGACCACCGGCAAGTCTTCGAACGGAACGCCCACGACCCCGCATCGCTCGCAATAGACGATCGGAATAGGGGTCCCCCAGTACCGCTGGCGCGAGATTCCCCAATCCTTCAACCGGTATTGGACTTCGCTTCTCCCGATTCCGCGAGCTTCGGCCCACGCCACCATCCTGCTCATGACTGCCGGCGCTTCCTCCCCGTTCCATTCGCCCGAGCTCACCAGGGTGCCGTAATTCGTGGTCGCCGCGGTCATGGCCGCCTCCGACGCGGGCGTTTCAGGCGACCGAACCACGATTCTGATCAGGAGGTCGTATTTGCGGGCGAATTCGAAATCCCGCTGGTCGTGGGCCGGGACGCCCATCACGGCGCCAGTCCCGTATTCAGCGAGGACGAAGTTGCCGATCCAGATCGGGACGGGCTCTCCGGTGAACGGGTTCAGCGCAGACCGTCCGGTGAAGAAGCCTTCCTTCTCGACTTCGCCCGTGAGCCTGGCGGATCGCTCCTGCTTGAGGAACCGGTCGACCTTCGCGCGGAGCCCGGCCGTGTCGCTGGCCTCACCCACCAGCCGATCGACGAGCGCGTGCTCCGGTGCCAGGACGAGGAACGTGGCGCCGCAGATCGTATCGATCCGGGTCGTGAACACCTCGATGTCGAGGCCGGCGCGGCCGGATGGATCGGCTCCGGTCAGCAGCGGGAACGTCAGCCGCGCCCCTGCCGACCGGCCAATCCAGTTCCGCTGCATCGTCACGACCTTTTCGGGCCATGCGGTCAGCGTGTCGAGCGCGGCGAGCAGCTCGTCGGCGTAGTGGGTGATGCGGAAGAACCACTGTTCGAGGTCGCGAATCGTGACCGGCGTGCCGCAGCGCCAACACCCGCCGTCGACGACCTGTTCGTTCGCCAGGACGGTCTGGCAGCTCGAGCACCAGTTGACGCTCGAGCGCTTCCGGTAGGCCAAGTCGCGCTCGAACATCTTGAGGAACAGCCACTGGTTCCAGCGGTAATAGTCCGGCTTGCACGTCGCGATCTCTCGCGCCCAGGCGTAGCTGATCCCGAGACGCTGCAGCTGGCCCTTCATGTGCGCGATGTTCGCGAAGGTCGACGTTTCGGGATGGATGCCGCTTTGGATCGCGGCGTTCTCGGCGGGGAGACCAAAGGCGTCCCAGCCGAACGGGTGGAGGACGTTGAAGCCGCGCATTCGTTTGGTTCGCGCGATGACGTCCCCAATGATGTAGTTCCGGACGTGCCCGACGTGCGCGTGCCCGGACGGGTACGCGAACATCTCCAGGCAGTAG
>JACOUA010000355.1 GCA_016178075.1 Acidobacteriota bacterium | reverse complement strand
GTGCCCGTGCTTGCCGGCGGAGTTATTCTGGGAGTAATTAGCGCTTATTCCTCCAAGGTGAATGCGTTCTCTGATGAGCACGCGCGAGTTGTGGAGGCCGTAAGTGGGCAAGCTGCTAGATTCCTAGGAAGGCCGAAGACCGCACTTGCAGGTGCTGATGACTCTCGAATCGATGCTCTCACAGGCGTTTTCGCGCCTGGCGTGCTTGAGGAAGATATCTTGTCTCTGTTCGGGAGGCCGTCCGATTGTTGTGGCCGGGTCGAGTTGTTTCTAATCGACATCAGCGACTTGGCCTCAATTAATGTCACACATGGAAAAAAGGCCGGAGATCTCGTTCTGAGGCTTACCGCTGAGTCCCTTCGTCGGAGTTTACCGACGGAAGCTGTAATCTGCAGACTTGGAGGCGATGAATTCCTTTGTCTTCTAAGGTCAACCAGTGACATTGGCACGTTTGTCGAGCGCCTCACCAAGTGCATTCGCGACGCGGGCCACGAAACGGGAATTTCGTTTGGCGTATCAGTGGCACGTTTATCGCTCCTGCCGGAATCCGGACGTGCGATTCTCGAGGCCGTCAAGGCCATCAGGACGCAGGCCATTCCTCTCGCATCCGACGGGCCCAGGTTTCAGCCTGGCGTTCACTGAGTCACATAGGTCTTCTCTTGGAAGATGACCCACTCGCTGCCATTCGTGATTTGATCCGGGGTGGACACTTTACCTTGGCTCTGAGGGCGGTTCAGAAATCCAGTGGACTCCGCAGAATGTCTTGGCGACCCGAAGTAGAGCTTATCCGAGCGGAGCTGCTTCAATGGACCGGTCGGAGTCAGCAAGCAATGGCGATCGCGACCGGCTTAGCAGCGAGTCCACATGCGACCCCCAATCAGAGGGCTCGCGCCGAGATTGTTATGGGACTGGCAGCACGCCACGCTGGCAAGCTAGCGCTAGCGCAGTCTCATTTCCAGAGAGCAATCGATGTGGCCGAGGTTGCCCGTGATCTTGAGCAGCAATGTTGGGGACGGTTGCGGCTCCTGCACTCCACGGCAGAGGACCGCGGTGCCGCTTCGACCGAGAGATTGCGGACGGAGCTCAGGCAAACTGTGACGCGTCTCGGCGATCCTCTCGTGACTGTTGCCTTTCATTTGTACCTCGCCGAACTCGACACGAAGCGCATGGCACTAGATCAGGCGAGGCAACATGTCAGGATCGCCGATCGATTATTGGGCATGCGACCCAACGTATGGTTGGACGGCGTCAGAGCAACCTGTGCCTTCTGCATCGCCTATGTGTCCAACGACATCAAAGAAGCGTCGCGTTTGGCGCAAGAAGCGTTAAGAGCGAGCAGGAAATCTGGGCATTTGCGGACGCGCGTAGCGTCGATCCTCAACCTGGCAACACTTGCGCTCTACCAAGGGAACTTTCCGAAGGCTTCTAGGTACCTTTCTTATGGCTTGGCCATCTCGAGGGGTTTTTGGGAGGTCCAAATTGGTCTCCTCGACACCTTCGCCGAGCTGAAGCTGCTCGAGCGCGAGCCGGAGCAGTGCGAGGAGTTCCTGGCCCGCGTCCGCGAGGCGATTCGCGAAGGCTCGGTCAGTCACCCCGCCTGGCACGAGCGCTGGAGCTGTTACACCGAGGTTCAGCTCCTGCAGTTGCGGGGACAGTGGGACGCCGCCACCGAGCTGGCCAGCAAGGGCGCCGGGCTCTGCGACGCCAGCGGCGATCGCGCGATGAGCGTGCAGTTCCACCTCCATCAGGCGCGCGGACTCCTGATGCTGAACCGCGTCGACGAGGCCGAGGCGGCACTCCGGGTCGCCGCCCAGGCTTCCATCGGCGCGTCGGTCGTGGTGAGCGCGGAGCTGGACAGCCTGCTCGGCAAGGCCCTCGCCAGCCGCAACCGGATGCCCGAGGCTGCGGCGCACTACGAGCGCGCCTTGCGGGTGCTGTCCGTCGCCGGCAGCGCCGGCGTCCGGGCCCAGACCGCCGCCGACTATGCGCAGGTGCTGACCTCGTCGATCGCGGGCAGGCCAACCGAGTGGACGTGGGAGCGTGAGCTCTTCTCCCTCAAACCGAGGCGCGTGACCTTCAAGGTCGATGGCGCCGCCCCGCTGGTGGCCGTCCCGGACGGTGGCGACGATTTCGCCGCGCTCGCCAGTCTCATCGACTTCGCCGAGCATCCCGAACTGCTCGGCCACGAGCTCATCACCCTGCTGCTGTCGGCGCACTGCGCCGGCCCGGTCGCGCTCGTGTCGAGGCTCGGAAGCGGGAAGGAAGAGGTCATCGCGTACGCCGGGTGCGAGTATCCCGATGCCGCGACGCTCAGCGGATCGGCGACGTGCACCAAACGCCTGGCGCTCGGGAAGACGCGCGGCCGCGAGTTCGAGCTCCTGGTGTCGGCCCCCGACGATCTCGGGACGCAGACGCGGCTGCTGGCCATCGAAAAGGTGCTCCACGCCGGCCTCGCGCTGCACCGCGCCCGCCTGCAGCAGCGCGAGGAAGCCTCGCCTCTCCCGGTCGACCCCATCGTCGACAGCGACATCGGCGTCTTTGCCGCGCCCTCCATGCTCCAACTCCTCGCCGTCGCCCGCAAGGCGTCGACGAGCACCATCGGGATCCTGATCACCGGCGAGACCGGGACCGGCAAGGAGATCCTCGCCCGCGCGATTCACGAGAGCTCGCCGCGCGCGGGCCGAACCTTCATCCCGTTCAACTGCGTCGCCGTGCCGCGCGAAATGCTCGACAGCCAGTTGTTCGGCTACCGCCGCGGCGCCTTCACCGGCGCGGCCGAAGCCTTCACCGGCGTCATTCGAGGCGCCGCCGGCGGCACCCTCTTCCTCGACGAGATCGGCGAGCTGCCGCTGGAGCTGCAGCCCAAGCTCCTGCGCTTTCTCGATACGCGCGACATCCACCCCATCGGCGAGGCGCAGCCGGTCAACGTCGACGTCCGCGTCATCGCGGCCACGAACCGGAACCTCGACGAGCTCGTGAAGGACGGACGGTTTCGCGAAGATCTCTACTATCGACTGAACATCATGCGGTTCCAGGTTCCACCCCTTCGAGAGCGGCGGGAAGAGATTCCACTCCTGGTCCAGCACTTTCTGAGGCGATCCTCAGACGAGCTTCAAAAGCAGCACGTCCGGATCGCCGACGAGACGCTCGAGTATCTGGTCCTCTATCGCTGGCCGGGGAACGTGCGCCAGCTCGCCAACGAGATCCGGCGGATGGTCGCGCTCGCCGAGCCGCGCGCCGTCCTGATGCCGGAGCATCTGGACCCGACCATCACGGCCGGACGCCGTACGGTGACGACGGTCGATCGCGAGACCGCACCGCTCGAGTTCCTGGTTCGGATGGATCAACCGCTGGCCGCCGCCTTCGAGCACGTGGAGCGGACGGTCGTCCCCTACGCGCTCACCGTCTGCAAAGGCTCGCTCGAGGATGCCGCCAAGCTGCTGGGGATCACACGGAAGGGCCTCTACCTCAAACGGCAGCGGCTGGGCTTTTAAGCGATCGCCGCAGCATACCGGCCAGCACGATCGCGATTGCGTAGGCGCCAGCGCCCGCGAACGCGACGCGCGTGAAGCCCCAGTTCATCGCCAAAAAGATCGCCAGGCTCGCGCCCAGGACCGACGTCACGCCGTTGATCGCCCACGCCCAAGCCACTGCCGACGGCCGCGCCGCCGCCAGCATCCGGACGCCGGCCGGCAGCGGCATCCCCAACAAGAACCCGAGCGGCAGCAGGAGCACGACCGACATCGCAATCCGCATCCCCCGCTCGAGCGCGATCCACCGATCGAAGATCGACGGCAGGACCAGCGCATAGACCACGACCCCGACGACAATCGCCCCAAGCACGGCGGCCGCATGACGGCTGTCCCTGAGCCAACGCCGAGAGAGTGCGCTCCCAAGACCGCCTCCCAGAAGCAGCGTGAACAGGACAACAGTAAGCGAGTAGACGGGATGCCCGAGGAAGATGACGAAGCGCTGCAGGAGTCCAATCTCGATCAACATGAAGCCGAGGCCCAGGCAGGCGAAATACGCGAGCCCCGCGATCGGAAGCGTCTTCCAGCCGACCGGCTCGGGCGAGAGGCCCGCGAGCGGCACGACGATGAAGAGCGCCAGAAAGATCGCCGAGCAGAAGAGCAGCAGCACGAGGACGTCGTGTCCGTCGCCGAAGAACATCTGACGGCGGAGGTTCACCCGAAAGCGCGTCTGATGGAAGTAGAACGGCCGATCGTCGGTCGTCGGCGTGATGTCGGTCTGATAGCCGCGGATGAAGCGCTCGGGATCCGGCGCGCCCGCGAGGCGCGCGAAGTCGGTGTCCGCCCCCCCCGCGCCGAGCGGCGCGTATGCGAGGCCGAACTGCAGCTCACGAGCCGTGCCGGCGAGCCGGCGAATCTCGTCGGGCTCGAACGGCGAGTTCTTCACGATCAGGGTCGCGAGTCGATCGTGTGTCGCGACGACCACGCGGTCGCTGATGGTCGGCCAGCCCAGACGCTCGCCCGCCGCCCAGACGAGCGACAGCAGCCGGAGTCCGTCGAACGACCACCTCGTGATCGTGAGGACGCCATCCGGCTTCAGATGGCGAAAGTAGTCGACGAACGCATCGACGGTGTAGAGGCTGTTTTCCGACAGGGCATACGCACCGGCTGAGGTCGCGGCCCACGTGTCCACCAGCGACGCCTGAATCAGGTCGTACCGCTCCCTCGATCGCCGCACGAAGCTCCTCCCATCGTCCACCGTCACGGTCACGCCGGGCCCGTGATAGATGTCGCCCGAATAGCCGCGAAACGCGCCGCTCATCACCCCAAAAACGATGATCGGGTTGAGCTCGATGGCGTCGACGCGGCGGGCGCCGAAGACGAGCGCGGTCCAGAGGTCGCGGCCGCCGCCGGGCCCGATGACGAGCGCGTGCGCGCGCGGCCGGAGGTGATAGGCGAACGCGGTGAGGTCGTACTTGAGATGCTGAAGGCCTGCGACACCAGCCGCGCCGGCCAGGATCGGCGTCGCCGCGGCCGAGTCGATGTCCATGAAGCGCGACTCCGGCACAGGTCCCCGATAGCTCGAGCTGAGCGCCCAGTCGCCGTGCGGCCGGTCGTAGACGGCAATCCGGGAGAACGAATTCCACTTGCTGAACAGCACGCGGTCGCCTTGATGGCCCTTGGTGTCGTGAACGTCGAGCACCGGCCGGACGGCGTGCACCGTCAGGAGGAGCGCCGACGCAAGCGCCGGCAGCGCAAACATGCCGCGCCGCACGCCCGACCGAACGCCCCTCGACCCCGCTCCGGGCAGGCCGAACAACCAGCTCGCGGTGAAACCGAGCGTCCCGGCCAGAATCATCGCGCCGGGCGCGCCGAAGGCATCGAGCGCCGGGATCAACAGCAGACAGCCGACGGCGGCGCCCGAGAGGTCGGCCGCGTAGACCTGGCCGATGTGATGATGGCACCGCGACACCGCGAGCGTGAGGCACGCGCCGGCCATCATGAAGGGCGCCGCCGCGCAGAGGTACATCAGGAGCAGGAGCAGCAGGTTCCACGCCGAGTACTGCATGCCGATCCGGACGTTGAGCAGGGCGGCCGTCGAGGCAATGGTCACCACGCCGAAGAGCGCGGCGTACCGGCGCAGCTGCGCAAGCAGTCGGTCGGACGGATGCGCTCGGGGCGTGACGTAGACGAATACGGCGCTCGCGCTCAATCCGAGCATCGCGAACGACACCGCCAGAAAGGCAAAGTGGTAGAACATCGTGACGGAAAAGATGCGCGTGAGCGAGAGCTCGACGATGAGGACGGCGGCGGAAAGAAGCGCGATGGCGAAGAGAAAGAGTCCGGAAGGACGTGACGCGCCAGGATCGATCATGACGCCAAGTCTAGTTGAAAGCTTGACACTCGCGCGCGGCGCCATCATGATGCCGCGCCGTGATCCAACACGCTCGCCGCGCGGCGGCGATTCTGATCCTCGTCTCGTTGGCATCCACGTCCTCGGCTGGCCAGCTCCGCATCGCTGCCGTCGCCGAGCCACGGATATCGTCGACTGACCGGACCACACCTCGCGATCTCATCCGGGCATCGCACGGCGCGACGCACAAACAAGACGAGGGCAACCAGACCGGCGAAGGGCTCGCAGTCCCGGAGTCCGACCGACTCAGGATCAAGATCCGGATGATGGCGGCGCTCTTCAACGACGGAGCGATCTCGTCGCTTGGATTCGAGCAGCAAGGGCGACTCGGCTACGCGATCATCGAGCTGGCGGGCAAGGCGACCGACCGGCTCTCCTATTTCGTCGAGATCAACCCGGTCAACGAGACGCGTCCGCTCCCCTCCTGCGGGGAGGAGTTCTTCTTCTATCCGAACGATCCGCGCAACTTCCAGGCGGGACCGAACGTCTCCTGCGAGCCGGACGGCCGGCTGCGCGTCGACGACTACCGTTTCCTCGCGCTCGATCTGATCCCGCAGCAGGGGCCACTCCGGCAGGCGTATCTGCAATACAGGTCGGGTCGCTACGCGATCCGGTTCGGCCGGTTCATCGTCCCGACCGGGTTCGGGTGGGAAGAAGCCGGATCGTTCACCAGCAAAGATGCGACGCACATCCAGCGAATCAACGCGCACGCCTCATTCGGTGGGATGATCACGCTGACGGGACGCCGCGCCGACGGCAGCGTGCTGGGCACTGTGAACGTGGCGGCCATCCTCGGTGAAGGGAATCGCAATCGGGACTACACCTACTTCTACTTCGCGGACGCCAGCCTCGACACCAACTCCGCCCTGACCACCATCGTCTCAGGGAGCCTGCAGCCGGCTCGCGGGCTCGAGCTGCGCGCCGCCTACCAGTTCGGCTACACCGGCAGCAAGGTCGAGCGGCTTCCCAACTTCTACGCGTCCAAGCGCCACGACAAAGCGCTCGTCTTCTCCGGCCGCTATCAGCCGACGCCGTACTTGAAGGTATTCGGCGAGTACGCGCGCTACACGTGGGGGCTGACGGCGACCTCCGCGCGGTTGCTCGGACTGAATGAAGATCCCGTTGTGAAACCCGGATACTACGCGGGCTTCGATCTCGGCGTCCCGATCACACCGAGCGTCCGCGTCGGGACCGTCGTGACGCGCGAGGAGCTGACGCGTGACGACAGCCTGGTCAAGCTGATGTCGGAGCAGGGACGCTTCCAGGCGGCGCTCGGAAAGCATGAGCGGTCGGTCGTCGCGCGCGTGTACGCCGACCTGGGTCGCTACGTGACGGTCGCGCTCTTCCGGAATGATCTGTCCAACCCATTCCCTTGGCTCTCCGGCATCACGCCGGTTGGCGGGCCGCGCGCGTTTCAGCCCGATCGCGGGAGCAACAAATACGGGTTGGTTGTGCGGTTCCACGTGCCGTAGACATGCCCGGCCAGTCCAGAGCCGGGCACCACGATCGCCTCGTGCTATCCTCGGG
>JACOUA010000354.1 GCA_016178075.1 Acidobacteriota bacterium | reverse complement strand
TGGAGGGAGATGCTCGTGGTCGGCATCGCGGCTGGCATCGGCTTCACCGTCGCGCTGTTTTTCTGCACGGCGTCATTCCCGCCGGGCATCCGTCTGGACGAAGCGAAAATGGGCGCGCTTCTGAGCTTCAGCGCATCGATCGTGACGATGATCGCGGCGCTGGTGCTGCGGGTCGGGCGGTTCAAGAAGGCTCAGGGCTGATGGCTTAAGCCAAAAGGCCGGAGCCATGAGCCTCAAGCCATGAGCCTTTTCTGATGTCGACCATCCGTTACGGCGTCTCGCCCTGGCTCGATCGCACGCCGAAAGTGCGGCGGCCCACGTTCGCCAAACTGCGGGGCCATCTCGACGTGGAGGTCGCGATCGTCGGCGGCGGATTCGTCGGGTGCGCGATCGCGAACGCGTTTTCGGCGCTGCGTGGTCCGGTGGTGCTGCTCGAAGCCGCGCAGATCGGAGAAGGTGGGACCGGCGCCGGAACCGGCCTCGTCCTTCCCTTGCCGGGCACGGGCGCCGCAACGATGCGCGCGCTGCACGAGCGGCACGGCGTGCGCGCCGCCCGGCAGATGTATCGCCTCGCGCGTCGCGGCGCGCTCGAGCTGGCGTCAGCGCTCAAGCGTCTGAAGATTCGCTGCGATCAGGTGGACGCGTCCTGCCTCGAGGTGCCGACAGCCCAGCCGGATGTCATCGCGCTTCGGCGTGAGTTCGACGCGCGACGAGCCGCAGGTCTGGACCTCACCTGGATGACCTCGGCGAAGCTGAACGATCTGTACCGCCTCTCGGCCGACGGCGGAATCCGGACCGCCGCCGGGTTCCATCTCGATCCGTTCCGCGCGTGTCTCGGCCTGGCGGTCGCGGCGGAAAAGCACGGCGTCCGAATCTACGACCGGTCGCCGGTCCGGCGCGTGAAGTGGCGGCGCAAGGACGTGGAGCTCACGACCCCGGGCGGAACCATCCGGGCCAGAACGGTGGTCGTCGCAACCGGCCATCCGGGATCACCCTGGCGATCGCTGGCACGACACTTCACGCGGCTGACCACGTACGCGGTGCTGACGCCACCGCTCGGCGCCGCCGAACGGCGGATCTTCGGCCGAGGCGACGCCATCCTTCGCGACACGGCGGTACCGCCACATTGGCTCGGCCTCACGAAAGATGACCGCGTCGTTTTCGTGGGGGCCGACCAGACGCCGGTGCCGGTGCGACGGAGTCCAAAAGCGGTCGTTCAGCGAACCGGCCAACTGATGTACGAGCTCTCGCGGCTGTATCCACCCATTTCAGGACTCCAGCCGGAGTATGGATGGGAAATCCCGTACGCCGAACCGGTTGACGGCGTACCGTTCATTGGGCCGCATCGCAACTTCCCGCACCACCTCTTCGCGCTCGGGGCCGGTCCGAGCGGCTTCGCGCTCGGCTACCAGGCCGGCCGGATGCTGCTCGGGTATCACGCCGGCGCGATCGATCGGGCCTGGGAACCGCTCGCGTTCACCCGTCTCTGAATCCCGGCCCCGCGATCCTCGCGTCTAAAACGTGCGAGGTATACTCAGAAAACAGATGGGAGGGTCCAGATGATGCGGTGGAAGACGCTCGCCGTTCCAATCTTCATGCTCCTCATCCAGATCGCCGTGACGCCCTGGGCGTCCGCGCAGTCGCAGGCGATCAACGCGACGCTCGAAGGGACCGTGACGGACAATTCGGGCGCCGTGCTGCCCGGCGTCACGGTCACGGTCACAAACACCGACACCGGCACCGAGCGTGTGGCCGTCACGAACGAGCGGGGCCTCTATCGCGCGCCGCTTCTGCCGCTCGGCACCTACCGGGTTTCAGCGGAGCTGCAGGGCTTCAAGAAATTCGAGCAGACCGGGGTCGTCCTCAAGGCTGGCGACACCATCGTGCTCAACGTCACGCTCGACGTCGGGCAGGTCAGCGAAGTCGTGTCCGTGACTGCTGACGCGCCGCTGGTCGACGCGGGAAGAATCCAGCAGGGCCGCACCCTGAACGAGCGGGAAATCAAGACGCTTCCCCTCACGTCGCGCAATCCTTACAACTTCGCGCTGCTCCAGCCCGGCGTCGTCGGCTTCGAGACCCAGGAGTTCGGCGTGCCGCGGATCACGGCCAACGGGGCCCTCCTGAGAGTCAATTACCAGATCGACGGCAGCAACAACACCCAGAAGGACCGCGCCGGCCTGCGGCAGATGCCGATGTCGGAGGTCATGATCCGAGAGGTGCAGGTGGTCACGACCGGCTATGCGCCGGAGTTCGGCCAGACGATGGGACTGATTTACAACGCGATCACCCCGTCGGGGACCAATGTAGCGAAGGGCCAGGCGAGCTATCGGCTTCAGCGAAAGCGGTTCGCCGCGTTCCCGTTCTTCACCCAGGGTCCGCACGATCCCGAACGGAAGCCCCCGACCGAGGTCAATATCTTTACGGCGGACCTCGGGGGCCCGGTCGTCAAGGACCGCACGCACTTCTTCGGCGGCTACGAGCACACCGAGCGGGATCTGTCGGGTGGTCGGGTCATCACGATCACGCCCGCCAACGCCGCGCGCCTGGGCCTGACCGAGCCCCCGTACATGCCGGCCGCGCTCAATACGGAGTTCGCCATCGGCAAGATCGATCACCAGGTCAACCCCGCCAACCGGCTGTCGTTCCGTTATCTGTTCTTCGACAACTTCATCGTGAACAACATCGGGGGCGGTCTTAACTCCGTGCAGCGAGCCACCGACTTCAGCGATCGACAGCACTCGACCGGCGCCCAGCTCATCTCGACCATCAGGGGAAACATGCTGAACGAGGTGCGCGTGCAGTACGCGACCCGCGCGCAGAGCCGCGCGCCGGGGGCGCAGGCGGGCAGCGGGCCAGCCATCACGGTGACGGGCGCTGCGAACTTTGGCGGCCCGATTGCCGGTGGCTCCGACGCGGGCTTCGCGTTCACGCAGAACGTGTTTCAGGTGAACGACAGCGTCACCTACGTGAGGGGGAGCTCAGCCTACAAGATCGGCTTCGATGTCCAGCGAGTGGATGACGCGCGCACCAGCACGTCGTCCCAGTCCTACACCTTCCCGACGGTCGATGCCTACCTGGCGGCCAGGAGCGCCGTGAATCCGTTCAGCTACACGTCGTTCTCGCAGTTCTTCGGCAACACCGAACTCGAATACCGCTCGCATCTCTACGGAATGTTCGCGCAAAACGACTGGCGGGTCTCGCCGAACGTGAGGGTGCTCTACGGTGTG
The DNA here is from genome assembly GCA_016178075.1 of Acidobacteriota bacterium. Lineage (GTDB taxonomy): Bacteria > Acidobacteriota > Vicinamibacteria > Vicinamibacterales > JACQTH01 > JACQTH01. The sequence goes on along the minus strand of JACOUA010000354.1, from coordinate 4,838 downwards.
CGCTACGACCTGTACGATGTGCCCGAGGCAAACGCGAGCGCGCCGTTCGAAGCGTCGCGCGACTTCCGCCTCGACAAGAACAACTGGAGCCCGCGCTTCGGGGTCGTGTGGAACTTGGGGGAGAGCGGGCGGTCAGTGGTGCGCGCCAACGTCGGGGTGATGTACGACCAGGCGCTGCTGGCTATGTACGAGCGCGCGTTGCTCGAAGACGGCACGACTGAGCGCGCGTCGGCGACGTTTCAGCCGACCCAGGCGGGAGCCCCGGCCTTCCCGGCCGTCTTCACCTCGGGCACCGGCGCGCGGCCCAACACGCTGACGACGGTCGACCCCGGCTTCGAGGTTGCGAGAAACGGGCAGTTCAACGTGCAGGTCGAGCGCGCGCTCGGCAACGACTATGCGGTGGCGGTCGGCGTTTCGTACGTGCGGGGCAAGGCGCTCCCGGTCATTACGAACATCAACCCGATCAACCCCACGGGCACGCTGCCCGACGGGCGGCCGATCTTCAGCACGGCGGTCAATGCCTCCACCCGCCGCGATCCGCGCTACAACGTCATCAGCATGGTGCAGTCGATTGGCGAGTCCACCTACAAGAACACGACCGTGCAGGTGACGCGCCGATTCTCGAAGGGCCTTCAGTTCGACCTGGCCTACACGTTGGGGAAGAGCGAGGACAACGCGCCCATCACGAACGTGCTGTCCGTGCAGGGCGATGCCGGTCGATCCGATCCGACGAACCTCGAGCGCGATCGCGGTCCGAACATCCTCGATCAGCGGCACACGTTCGTCGGCAGCATCGTGGCCCAGCCGAACCTCAACACCCCGAGCAACGCGATCCGCGCGCTTGTCAACGGGACGGTCGTCGGGATCGCCGTGCAGTTTGCGAGCGGCATCCCGGTGAACCTGCGGAGCAACCGCGAGCTGAACAACGACGGCGTCGGGAGTGATCGCCCGAGCGACGTGCCCCGCAACTCGCTCAATCTGCCGGCCCGCTACAACGTAGACCTGCGCGCCTCACGGCGGGTTCCCGTGGGCCCAAGGGTGAAAGTCGAGGTCATCGCTGAGATCAAGAACGTCTTCAACACGCTGCAGTGGTCGGGTGTGACCGCCACGATTACAACAGACACGCGTGGCAACCCGGTCGATGCGACCGGCAGCCCGGGAGCGCTGCCGACCAGCGGCGACCGGCTGCCGCCCAACGGCGGCTACGAGCAGCGTCAGTTTCAGTTGGGGTTCAAGGTGAGCTTCTAGTCACACGAAGAACGAAGGACGACAGAGAATGACCAGGGCGAGCCTGCTGCTCGCGGCGCTTGTCGTTGTACTCGTGGCTCAGTCGCCGCCCGCGGCCCAGGCGCCGGACGCCGCCCGTCAATCGTCGCTCGAGCAGACGGCGAGCCTGGCGCCGTTCTCGACCGACCACGACCCGAACCTCTCGGACAACCGCGGTCTGGTCGGACTGGGGCTCGCCCTGCGCAAGCTCAAGACCGTCGGCATCTTCATGCAGACGACGGCACATCCCGACGATGAGAACAATGCGCTGCTCGCGATGATGAGCCGCGGGATGGGCGTCAGGACGGTGCTGGTCACGGCGACGCGCGGCGACGGTGGCCAGAACGAGATCGGCCCCGAGCTCTTCGACGCGCTGGCGGTCCTCAGAACCGAGGAGCTGCTCGCGGCCCATCGCCTGGACGGCGCCGAGCAGTACTTCACGCGGGCGGTCGACTTCGGCTTTTCCTTCGGCATCGAGGAAACCTTCGAGAAGTGGGGGCGCCAGGAGATCCTCGGCGACTTCGTCCGCTGGATTCGCACGATCCGGCCCGACGTCGTCGTCACCTTGCGGCCCGACGGTCAGAGCGGGGGGCAGCACCATCAGGCGTCGGCCGTCATCTCGGCGCAGGCGTTTCGCGAGGCGGGCGATCCGTCGAAGTTCCCCGATCAGATCAAGGAAGGCCTGCGACCGTGGCAGCCGAGGAAGCTGTATCAGATGGCAAGCTTCGGGTTCCCCGGAGAGCGGGAAGCCTCGGGGCCCGACGTCATCTCGATGGACTTCGACGTCTACGACCCGCTGCTCGGGAGATCCTGGGCGGAGATCGGGATCCAGGCCCGCAGCATGCACAAATGCCAGGGCACGTCACAGCTGCTGCCGCTGCCTGGACGACTGGCGTTTCAGTACCGCCTGGTCGACGCGACCCTGCCGCGCGGCACGGGGACGCAGTTCTTCGACGGGATCGACACCAGCCTCGCGTCGCTCAGGTCGTATGCGCCGGGTAAAGCGCCGGACTCGCTGAGCGCCGGGCTCGCCGCGATCGCGCGCCAGGTCGACGATGCCGACGCCGCGTTCCGGACCAACCGCGCGGCGGACCTCGCCCGGTCGCTCGTGTCCGGGTTGGGCGCCCTTCGTCGCCTTCGTGCCGATCTTCGGACGATGGAGATCGGCGAACAGGCGCGGTTCGAGATCGACACGCGCCTCGGGCAGAAAGAGCGCGAGTTGCAGGAGGCGGTCGCCATGGCGTGGGGCCTCCGCCTGGAGGCGCTGGCAGATGACGGCCTGGTGGCGCCGGAACAGTCGATCGCGACGACGGTCGTCGTGTCGAATCGCGGATCGGAGCCGGTCTCGCTGGCCGGTCTTCGCTTCAATGGGTTCGGCGGTGCTGCCACCGGATCGTGCGCGGTGGAGGGTGCGAGAAAGATCGACGCGCGCGGCGTCCTGCGTTGTGACGCGACGCTCAGCATCGCCGCCGGCCCGCCGGCCAGGCGGCCGTATTTTTCCCGGCCGCCGGAGACGGCGCGCTACACCTTCGATGCGGACGCGCCCTTCGGCGCGCCGTTTCGTCCGACGCCGTTCAGCGCGACGTTCGATCTGGATGCGGGCGCCGAGCGCTTGTCGTTCGAGATCCCCGTTCTCTATCGCGATGGAAACAACCTGTTCAGCGGCGAGAGGCGGCTCGAACTCGCAGTCGTCCCGCGGTTCGCGGTTCAGGTGACGCCACAGATCGTGATCGTTCCGACAACCGCCCCACCACCGAGCGCCCGGCTGAAGCCGGGCACCACGACCGAAGCGGCGCAGGCCAGAGCCGGCCGAACCGCACGCGGGCGGGAACTTCGAGTCACGGTGACGAACGGAGCGCGCGGGCCGGCAAGCGGTGCGGTGAGCCTCGAGTTGCCGGTGGGATGGACCGCCAACCCCCGAACCGCGCCGATCACGTTCTCGCGCGGGGAAGATGAGGCCCAGACCGTGAGGTTCACGATCGAGCCACCAGCCGGCGTGAAGCCGGGCGATTATCGCGTGGGGGCAGTCCTGCAGGCGGACGGCCAGCAGTTCCGCTCCGGCTATCAGATCGTCGAGTACCCGCACATCACCCGCCGCCTGCTCGACCTGCCGGCGGTGACGCGGCTCAAGGTGATCGACGTCAAGGTTGCGCCAGGCCTGACGGTCGGCTACATCATGGGCGTCGGCGATGAAGTGCCGCCGGCGATCGAGCAGCTCGGCGCCAGAGTCGAGCTCATCGGCCCGGACGAGCTCGCCTGGGGCAACCTCTCGCGCTACGACGTCATCATCACGGGAGTGCGGGCCTACGAGCGGCGCCAGGATCTCCGCGCTCACAACAACCGCCTGATCGAGTACGCGGAGCGTGGCGGCACCGTGCTGGTGCAGTACAACAAGTTCGAATTCAACGAAGCGCCATATGCCCCGTACCCGGCCAAGGTCAGTTCGAACCGCGTGACCGACGAGCACGCGCCGGTCACCCCGCTCGTGCCCGATCATCCGGTGTTCAACGTTCCGAACCGAATCGGACCCGAGACGTGGCGCGGCTGGGTGCAGGAGCGGGGCCTGTATTTTCTGGGCGAGAAGGACCAGCGCTACGTCGATCTGGTGAAGCTGGAGGATCCGTTTCCCTCCAACAAAGGCGAGAAGCGCGGCGCGCTGGTCGACGCGAAAATCGGGAAGGGACGATGGATCTACATCGGCCTCGGCCTCTGGCGTCAGCTGCCGGCCGGGACCGACGGGGCGTATCGGCTCCTCGCGAATCTGATCAGCCTGCCGAAGGCGTCTTGACGCCGGCCGGACACGGGCCATCGATTGCGGATGTGATCGTGGTCGGCGCAGGACCGGCGGGCAGCACCGCCGCCCGAGCGTTGGCGATTGCAGGGGCTCGCGTCACAATCCTCGAAAAATCCCGGTTTCCTCGACAGAAGCCGTGCGGAGGCGCCATCAGCCTCCGCGCGCTTTCGCGGTTTCCCTACCTTGCCGCGGCGCTCGCCCGCATCTCGACGCATCGCGTGTCCCGCCTGTTCCTCGAGGGTCCCGGTGGCGCCTCGGCGACCGTCGATTCACTGGACCCGGCGGTTCTGATGATTCGACGGGTGGAGTTCGATGAGCTCTTAATGAGGCTCGCGTGTGAGGCCGGCGCGGATCTGCTCGAGGGTGTCGAGATCACTCACGCATCGCTGGAGGAACACGGCGTCAAGCTCGTGGATCGCCGCGGGCGTTGCTACGGAGCCTCGTTCGTCGTCGCGGGGGATGGCGTCAACAGTATGGTGGCCAGACGCCTGGGCCTGAATGCCGGTTGGCCGGCGGCGCATCTGGCGCTCGATATGATGGAGGAAACACCGAGCGAGGAGCTTCGGGCGGCTGATCCGGGCGCGATCTGGGTTTCGTACTGTCCGGAAGGATCGTGCGGCTACGCGTACGTCTTCCCGAAGCGGGATCACGTCAACGTCGGCACCGGCTCTCTTCTCTCCCACTTCCGCGAGCGGGCAGCCGAGAAGCCGTATGCCAGGCAGCGGCAGCTCGTTGATGGGCTCGCGTCACGAGGCCTGCTCGTCGGCTCTTCGAGTCG
>JACOUA010000353.1 GCA_016178075.1 Acidobacteriota bacterium | reverse complement strand
TGGTCCAGATCGTCGCCGAGGTCTTCGCCCATCTCCTTCCCCATCTTCTTCATCCACCGGGCCATCGACGCCGGATCGTTCTCGTCGATGTCGCCGAAGCTCGAGGGATCGGCGAGCGCCTCGAGCCTCGCCTCTTCGGATTTCGGAGAGGCAAAGCGCGAGAAGAGCTTCTCGAGTCGCGCGCTTCCGCACTTGCGGCACCGTACGTCGCCGACCCGCTCGCGCGACATCACGAGCGCCGTCGTTTTCCGGCCGCAGTCCAGGCACTCGAACTCGTAGATGGGCATCGCGCTTAGTACTGCGTCCTTAGGCGGCAACCGGAACAACGAAGAACCTGTCGATGATCTCCCGAACCGCGGCGATCGAGTCCGCGGTGTTGATGGCCGTTCGGAGATGCGACCCGTTGTCGAGACCTTTGGTGTACCAGGACGCCAGGGCGCGAAGCTTGTTCACGACCCAGCGGTCGTGGCCACGCGCCACTCGCCGCGGCCCGTCCTCTGACGCCGGCCTGTGAGGCGCCTGGTGGCGGAAGCCCTCGGCTTCGTCCACGCGCTCGTTCAAGAGCAGGTCGAGATACTCGAGGAGAAACCGGCCTCGTTCTTCCAGCGAGACCTGCCCAGGAGCACGGCCGGCCGCAAGGTCCGCCGCCTGCGCCAGGATCCAGGGATTCCTCAGGACCCCTCGTCCCACCAGCACGCCGGTCACTCCCGAGTCGAGCCGCTCCAGAATCTGCTGCGGCTCGAGACAGTCACCATTGCCGAAGACCGGGATCCGGACCGATCGCGCGACCTCGGCGATGAGCTCCCAGTTGGAACACCCGCTGTACGCCTGCGCCGCGGTGCGGCCGTGGACGGTCAGCGCCGAGGCGCCCGCGTCCTCCAGCATCCGGGCCAGCCGCGGGGCGTTGATTTGCTCCTCGTCCCAGCCCGCCCGCATCTTGACCGTCACCGGAATCCGGACCGATTTCACCATCACGGCCACAATCTCCGCGGCGTGCGCCGGTTGACGCATGAGGCTGCAGCCGGCGTCGTGCTTCGCGATTTTCGGCACCGGGCAGCCCATGTTCACGTCGACGACATCCGCCCCCATGCCCTCGACCACCTGGGCGGCGGCCGCCATCTTCTGAGGGTCGCCTCCGAAGATCTGGATCGACACCGGCCGCTCCTCTTCCGTGAATTCGGCGTACTCGAGCGTCCGGTCGATGCCGCGCACCAGCCCCTCGGAGCTCACCATCTCGGTGACGACGAGACCGCAGCCGCCGCAGCGCTTGACCAGCCGCCGGAACGCGGTGTCGGTCATCCCGGCCATCGGCGCCACGCCGAACGGGTGCGCGAGGGCCGTGTCCTTGATTCTGATCCGCGTGGGAGGACACCCCCACGCGCGGCCGTCGCTCACGCTCCGGATCCTCGTTGCGTCGCCCCGTGTTTCGTCGGGACACATAGGTTCAGTACGCCCGGACGTCGGCCGCATCGACCGTGACGCTGACCGCCTGGCCAATGAGGTCGACCGAGAGGACCAGCCGCGCGTGCGAGCCTTTTCGGACGAGGCGTCCCACGACGCCGCGAAGCGGGCCGTGCACCACTTCCACCATCATCCCTTCCTTGATGAGCGGACAGGGATCGTATTGGAGCTCGCTCGTCACCAGCCGGCGGATTCCCTCGATCTCCCACTCCGGGATTGGCGCCGGCTTGTCCTCGAACGAAATCACGCTTACGACGCCGGTACACTTCAGGATTGGCAGCGTGTCTCCCGGATCGAACCGCGCGAAGCAGTAGCCGGGAAAGAGCGGCCACTCGATCTGCTTCTTTCGATCCTTCCAGCGACTCCACCGCATGATCGTCGGCAGGAAGACCTCAATCTGCTTCCGGGCCAGTTGCTCCTGCACGACTTTTTCGTGCCGGGACCTGGTCCAGATCGCGTACCAGGGGGTGCCGAACGGCTCGGGCGCGCTGAAATGCGAAGTGCCCACGGGGTCTGTCGGGTCGACCGAGGCTTTAGGGGGCTTCGCCATTGGCGGCGAGGTATTGGTCGTACGCCTTTTTCAGCTCGGCGTTCTTCCACTCGATGACCGCCTCGGCGCGAAGCTTTTTCAAGTAGCGCTTCAGCTCCTCCCGTCGCCGCTGATCGAACAGCCGGTCGGCGATCTCCTGACGCGCCTGCTCGAAGGGCATCGGGGCCGCCTTGGTCTGCTGCTCGACCTTCAGGACGACGTACCCCTTGTCGGTGCGGATGGGAGAGCTCAGCTCGCCCACCTGCAGCTTCTCGAGCTCGTCGCGCAGCCCGCCGGCCAGCTCGCTGCGGCGGATGGGGCCGATGAGTCCGCCGTTGGCCTTGGAGGGCGCCTCCGAGACGTCGGCGACGAGCTTCTCGAAACTCTCGCCCGCGACGGCGCGCTTGCGGACCTCTTCGACCCTTTGCCGCGCGTCTTCTTCAACGGCGACGTTCACGCCGCGGGTGTCCGCGGGGACGGCAACGAGGATCTCGCGGAGCGTGATTTCGGCGGGGGTCTCGAATTCCTTCTGATGGGCCATGTAGTACTGGCGCTCTTCCTCCTCGGTCACCTGGATCTTTCCGAGGATGTCGGCCTGCTGCACGCGACTGACCAGCATGTTCCGCTCGATCGCCTTGCGGAGGTCCTCGAGCGTCATGCCTTCCTGCTTGAGCGCGGCTTGAAACTGCTCTTCGGTCTCGATCTTGTTCTCCTTCTTGATGTTCTCGACGATGTTCTTGAACTGATCGTCGGTCATCTTCAGGCCCGTCTCCCGGCCCTTCTGGATCAGGAGCAGCTCGTCGACCGCCTCGACGATGAGCTGGGGCGTGATGTCGGCAATCGCCTTCCGGAGGGTTTCGTCGTTGTTGAACTGCTGGTTGCGCTGACGAAGCGCGGCGACCTGCCGTGCCTCGAACTCGGTCTTGGTGATGATGTCGCCGTTCACCTTGACGACGATCTGTTCGAGGATGTCGGCGCGCGGCCGCGCCGGTGCGGCGACGAGGCCGACAAGGAGCGCGAGCCCTGCGATAGTGCCCTTGAGTTTCATAAGGCCTAAGCCATAAGCCTTGAGCCCCTATCTTGCCATGTTACCCCGTGCCGGCGAGTTCCGACAAAAGCCGGCCGACTCTCATAAAGACGCCGTTCGGCGCCCGGGGGTCTTCGGCGGACGGTTTGAGGATCGCTTCCTTCGTAAACCCGGGCGTGACCTCTCCAGCGGTCGCGCGCGCCGTCCACCAGGACGCCGCTGCCTCGTCCTCCACGGATCGCAGTCTTCCCGCCCGCCGGGGGGGCGGACCGCCCGAAGTCATGGCGCCCCACTTTCCCCTGGCCGTCGCGTGAGCAGGTGCGTGGCGCCCCGCGTCTGGAGAAACCCGGAGATCGAGCTTGAGCGACGCCGGAGGGATGAGGCTGAGGTCCGGACGGGCATTCACGAGCCGAACGAGGCGCATCGGATCGAGCGCGGCTCGCGTTCGGGATGACTCGCCGCGCTCCTCTCTGAATCGAAACACCACCGCCGACCCCTGACGATCGACCGCTTCCAGCCCGAGCCGATCAGCGAGCACCCTGATGCGTCCGTAGTCCGCGAGGTTCAGGACCGAATCGGGTGTGGGACCGTAGCGATCGCGAGCTTCTTCGAGAAGCCGGTCGACTTCCGCATCGGTGCGGGCCGACGCGACTTTTCGGTAGAGCATCAGCCGCTGGTTCATGTCGGGCACGTAGGCCTCGTCGATTCGCAGATCGATGCCGAGATTCACGGTGGCGCGCGCCTCGAGCTCCACGTCCTCGCCCTTCAGCTCGCGGACGGTCTGCTCGAGCAGCTTCATGTACATCTCGAAGCCGACGGCGTCGATGTGGCCGCTCTGCTCGCCGCCCAGGAGATTCCCGGCGCCGCGGATTTCGAGATCGAGCGCGGCCACGCGAAACCCGCTCCCGAGGTCGCTGAACTCCCTGATCGCGGCCAGACGTTTCTTCGCCACCTGGCTGAGCGCGTCCTCCGGCGGAATCAGCAGGTACGCGTATGCCGGACGATCGGAGCGTCCGACGCGTCCGCGAAGCTGATACAACTGCGCCAGCCCGTACCGGTCCGCCCGGTTGATGACGATGGTGTTGACATTCGGGATATCGAGCCCGTTTTCGATGATCGTCGTCGCCAGCAGGACGTCGTACTTGTGCGCGACGAAATCCACCATCGCGCGCTCGAGCTCGTCCTCCCCCATCTGTCCGTGCGCAACGACGAGACGGGCTTGTGGAACGAGGCGCGCCAACAGGTGACCGATCGAGAAGATCGATTCGACGCGGTTGTGGACGAAGTACACCTGGCCGCCGCGTTCGAGCTCGTTCGTGAGCGCCCGCGTGATGACACGCTGATCGAACTTCACGACGTTGGTCTGGATGGCGAGCCGATCGCGTGGAGGCGTCTCGATGATCGACATGTCGCGGATGCCGACGAGCGACATGTTCAACGTGCGCGGGATCGGCGTCGCGGTCATCGTCAGGACGTCGACCTTGCGGCGGAGCTGCTTGATCCGTTCCTTGTGCGCCACCCCGAAACGCTGCTCCTCGTCGACGACGAGGAGTCCGAGGTCGCGGAACTCCACGTCCTTCGAGAGCAGCCGGTGCGTCCCGACGATGATGTCGACCTTGCCCGCGGCCAGATCGGTCACGATCTGCTTCTGCTCGGCGCGATTCCGGAACCGGCTGATCATCTCGACGTTTACCGGAAAGCCGGCGAAGCGGTCGCGAAGCGTCGTCAGATGCTGGAACGTGAGCACCGTCGTTGGCGCCAGAACCGCGACTTGCTTCGCTTCCATCACCGCCTTGAACGCCGCCCGCATCGCGACTTCGGTCTTGCCGAATCCGACGTCACCACAAAGCAGCCGATCCATCGGGGCGGGCGACTCGAGGTCCTTCTTGATTTCAGCGATCGCCACCTCCTGATCCGGCGTGAGCTCGTACGGGAAGGCGGCTTCGAACTCCTCCTGCCAGTGCGTGTCGGTGGCGAACGCATGGCCCTGAATGGCTTTGCGCGCGGCGTAGAGCTTCAAGAGCTCCTCGGCCATGTCGCGCATGGCCTTCTTGACCCGCGTCTTGGCCTTCTCCCAGCTCGTGCCGCCGAGACGATCGAGGGGCGGCTTGGTGGCGCCGGTGTACTTCTGCACGAGATCCAGCCGCTCGACCGGCACGAAGAGCTTGTCGTCGCCCGCGTACCGAAGCTCGAGAAACTCGTGCGGGGCCTCGCCGGGCGACACGGTGATTTGCTTGAGGCCGACGAAGACCCCGATGCCGTGGTCGACGTGGACGATAAGGTCGCCGACCTTGAGGTCGCGGAGATCCGACACGAACGCCTTCGAGACCGATCGCCGGCGTTCGGCCAGCCGCCGCTCTTCCTCGAAGACGTCCGTCTCGGCATAGATCTGGAGCGCGGCCTCGGGCAGGCGAAAGCCGCGCGACAACCTGCCGGTCGCGACCAGAACAGCCGCCCCGCGAAGGTCCTCGGCCCGCTCAACGAGCGCGCCGCGCAACTCGTAGTCGGCCAGGAGCTCGATGATGCGCTCGGCGCGGCCGGGCGCAGCCGCCACGAACAGCACCGTCTCCGCCTGCTCCCGCCGGCGCCGGACCTCGGCAATCCAGTCCTGCAGCCGCCCGCGAAACTCAACCGCCGGCTGGCAGGCGACGTGACGCTGACTTCGGGCCTCTTCCGGTTCGGCCTCTTCGAGCGCGAGCTCGTCGAGGACGACTCCGTGAGCGAGGCGCGCCTCGACCTCGGCCCAGTCGACCAGCAGACTCTGCGGTGTCGGGACGGCCTGCGCCTCAGGCGCTGCGGCACGGCTCGACGCCTCGTCGTAGCTCGCAGCGACCTGATCGAGGAAGGCTCGGGCGTGCTTCTTGACCTCTTCGTCTTCCGAGACGAAGTACGCGGGCCGCGACGCGGCGGCGACGTAGTCGAAGATCGTCGCCGATTGGTCGATCCCCCCCTCGCCTGCGGGAAACACCTCGCGAAGCGGCACGATCGTGACCTGGTCGAGGGCGCCGATCGAACGCTGCGTGGCCGGGTCGTAGCGGCGGACGGCTTCGATCGTGTCCCCAACGAACTCGAGCCGGACCGGCTGAACGTCCGCCGCCGGGAAGATATCCACCACGCCGCCGCGCACGCAGAACTCGCCGTGCTCATCGACGGGATCCTCCCGGGTGAAGCCGGCGTCGGCGAGCACGGCCGCCAGATGGTGCGGATCGATATCCATGCCGGGCCTGAGCTCGACCGACGCGTCGAGCAGCCGGCTCGGATCGCTGACCCGCGGCAAGAGCGCGGCAGCCGACGCCACGACCACGCGGGTCGTGCCTGCGGCCATGGCGTGGAGCGCGCGGGCACGCGCGGCCGCGACCTTGAAATGCGGCGCCAGGCCGCGGTACGGATCGACTTCGTGCGAAGGGAACGGAAGGACGGCCTGCTCGGCGTCCGACTCGGTCAGCCCCTCGAGCGCGGCCAGAAAGAACCGGATGTCGGCGCTGAGCTGCTCGACGTCCGCATCGCTCGGCGTCACCACGAACGACACCGCTTCGGCCGGCGCGAGGCCCGCGACCAGGAGCGCCTTCGCGGACGGGGTCGGCCCCGACACCACCGCGCCGCGATCAGATGTCTGCAGGGGGCTGACACGACTGACCGCTGACTTCAGGAGGGACCGCAGGGTCAGCGAGACCGACACCGAGGCGTCTATTGTACTGCTGTACTGCGCCTTTCACATTGACGGATCGACGAACGGCCGAATTGACGCATCGGACTGGACCGAATCCGTCAAAGTCGTCGCGACGTCAATTCGTCAATTGCGCGCGAGCGCCTTGATCCGCTCGACGAGCGCCGTCGTCGAGCGGCCCGGCTCGAGCGGGACCCGCACGACCCGTCCGCCACGGGCCTCGACCACGTCGCGGCCGATGATCTGATCGGTCGGCCAGTCCGCGCCCTTGACGAGCACATCCGGCTGCAGCGCGCTGACGATGGCGAGGGGCGTGTCCTCGTCGAAGATGACCGTCGCGTCGACCACCTCCAGTGCCGCCACGAGCTCCGCCCGCTCCTCAGCCGGTATGAGGGGACGGTCCGATCCTTTGTGGCCCCGAGCGGACCGATCGGAGTTCACCCCGACGATCAGCGCGTCGCCCTGCTGTCGCGCCTGCCGCAGGTATCGCACGTGACCCAGATGCAGCAAGTCGAAGACGCCGTTCGTGAACACGACCGTCTTCCCGGCCTCTCGCAGCCGGCCGACCATCGCGGACGCCTCATCCCGACTGAGCACGGCCATCTCAAAGAGGCATGGTTCTGAAGCGGATGTTCGGCGAGAACGTCCAGCGGTGCCGCGGCCGGTAGATGCCGACGTCTTTCGTCCTCGACTTCACGCGAAAACTGTAGAGCATTCGGTGGTAGTCGTAGGGGTAGCCGTCGCGTTTGTGGACCGCGACGTCGACCTTGTAGGTGCCCTCGACCAGGTCGAGGCTTTCGATGCCGAAGACGACTTCCCCGTCTCCAGACCACTCCTCCGAGGTCAGCTCCTCGAGTCCGGTGTTGGTGCCGTAGCAGCAGCTGCCGTCGGCGTTGAAGATGCCGATGCCGAACACGAAGTCGGTTGACGGCCGGCTGGCCCGGACCTTGAGCCGAATCGACAGCGGCTCCCCCGTGTGAAAGATATGAGCGATGCGGCCGCTGTCCCCGGTGAACTGGACATCGACGATCTCCAGCTCGCGCGATCCCCATCGGCCCTCACCGGCGCGAAACATGTTGGCCGGAATCTCCTCGGGAGCCGATGCCGCGCCTTCCTCGGACGTCTGCTCCGCTTCGCCCGGGACCGAACCCTGATCCGCGGCTTCCCTCGCGCGGGCGTTCGTCGCGGCCAGATGCTCCTCTTCACTCTTCTCAACGTCAGTGATGTACGCACCGACGACCCGTTTCGGATCGCCGGCCGCCCGCACCTCCCCCGCCTCCAGCCACAAGGCCTCGTCGCAGAACCGTTCGACCAGGGCGAGGGAGTGGGTCACGAGCAGGATCGTCTTCCCGCGCCGCCTGAACTCGCCGAACTTGTCGAGGCACTTGTGCGTGAAGGCCTCGTCGCCGACCGCCAGCACCTCGTCGATCAGGAGCACGTCGGGATCGACGTTGATGGCGACCGCGAAGCCGAGGCGCATGTACATGCCGGACGAGTACGTCTTGACCGGCGCGTCGATGAAATCCCGCAGCTCGGCGAATTCCACGATCTCGTCGAAGCGCCGCGCGACCTCGCGCTTGGAGAGACCCAGCATGATGCCGTTGATGAAGACGTTCTCCCGTCCGGAGATTTCCGGGTGGAAGCCGGCGCCCAGCTCGATCAGAGCCGAGATGCGGCCGTCGACCGTCACCCGGCCGCTGGTCGGCTTCGTGATCCCAGCCACCATCTTCAGGATCGTGCTCTTTCCCGATCCGTTGCGCCCGACGATTCCGAACGTCGTCCCGGTGGCGACGCGGAAGGACACGTTTCGCACGGCGGCAAACGTCTCCTCCGGCTTCAGGTCCGCGATCACGCTGCCTCGGAGCATGGCGCTCTTGAGCGTCGCAAACTGCCGCTTCTGGCCGTAGCGCCGGTAGATCTTCGTGACGTTCGCGACGTCGATGGCGTTCACACTTCCTCGGCGAAGGAATCCCGCAGTCGATCGAACACGAAATAGCCGGCGAGGAAAAGCGCGCACGATGCGGCCGCCGTCGCCAGCAGCCATCGCCAGTGTCCGAACGGACCGGGGTAAAAGAGGATTTCCTGGTACGAGATCGCCAGGTGGGTGACCGGGTTCAGGTTCAGCAGCTGCCGGCCGACCGCCGGCGCAACGTCCATCGGATAGATGATCGGCGTGGCAAAAAACCAGAACGTCAGCAGGTTACCGAGGATGTCCTTGACGTCCCGAAAGTGGACCGTGATGGCCGACAGGAAGAGCGCCAGGCCCAGCGTCATGACGAGTTGCACGGCGATTACGGCCGGGAGCCACAGGATCTCGCTCGCGGTCAGCACCGCGTGGCGGTAATAGAGGATGAACAGAAACAGGATCGGCAAGCCGAGGAAGAAGTGCACCATGTTCGCCAGCACCGTGACGATCGGCAGCACTTCCGCCGGGAACAGGACCTTCTTGATGAGATTCCCGCCGGCGATCAGGACCTGACTCGATTCGGCGAGCGACGAGGAAAACCAGGTCCACGGCAGGATCCCGCAGAAGAGGAACAGCGCGTACGGCTCGAGATCGGTCGGTCGGCTCGGCAGCACGAACGTGAAGACGAAGCTGTAGATGGACAGGAGCAGCAGCGGGTTGATGAAGGACCAGAAGAAGCCGAGCACCGATCCGCGATAGCGTGCCTTCAGCTCGCGGGCCACGAGGCTCTGGATGAGCCCGCGGTAACGGACCAGCTGCCGCAGGTTATGCAGCATCGAACCGGAGCACCAGCACGGTCACGTTGTCGGGGCCGCCAGCCCGGTTGGCGGCGTCGACAAGCTCGCGGCAGATGCTCTGCAGATCGTCGGTGGGGCGACCGAGCGTCTCCTCGATCGCGTCGTCGGTGACGACAGAGAAGAGACCGTCCGAGCACAGCAGGAGCCGATCGCCCTTCTGCGCATCGAGGGACGTGACGTCGATCTCGACCTCGCCGCCACCGGAGAGTGCGCGGGTCACGAGGTTGCGCCAGGGATGATCGCGCGCCTCGGTCGGGGTCAGGGCGCCGGCCTCGACCTGTTCCTCGACCCACGAGTGGTCCCGGGTCAGCCGCGCCATGTGGCCGTCACGCCAATGGTAGACGCGGCTGTCGCCCACGTGCGCCACCTTCACGCCACGGTGGCCGACCAGCACGGCGACGACCGTCGTCGCCATCCCTTGCAGGTCGCGCTCGCCCGCGATCCGGGTCGCGATCCGCCGGTTCGCGACCTTCACCGCGGTTTTCAGCCGGTTGCCATCGAGGTCGAGGTGCGGCTCGAGGCCGAAGGGCCAGGTGAAGTTCTCGTCGGCGGCGCGGGTGTCGTTGATGAACTGGTCGATGGTGTCGACGGCGACGCGCGAGGCGACCTCGCCGGCGGCGTGCCCCCCCATGCCATCGGCCACGACGAAGAGGCCGAGATCGAGGCGCTCGCAGTAGCTGTCTTCGTTCTTCTGGCGGCGTTTGCCCGGGTGTGTAGCCCCTGCGGCGGAGACGGATATCACGGACAAGGTCTCAGTTTACAGCGACCGTTCACAGGGTATTCAAGTTCGCGCGGCTCCAACACCGTCCTGCAAACTGTGAACTATAAACTGTCAACTGCGAACCTCCTATGTTCGGATCCTGGCCCGCTCGGCGGCCTGGAGGCGCACGAGCGACTTGAGCAGCGCGATGCGGGCCCGCTCGAAGTCCATATCGATGACCGGCCGGGCCATCCGTTCCTCCGCTCGTTTGCGGGCGGCCTCGGCGCGCGAGACGTCGATCTCCTCGGCACGCTCCGCGAGCTGGGCCAGGATGGTGACCCGGTCCGGCTGCACCTCGGCAAACCCGAACGCGACCGACAGATGGAACTTCTCCCGGCCTTTGCGGTACCACAGGACTCCGACCTGCAACATCGCGAGGAGCGGCGTGTGCCCCGGCAGCACGCCGAAGTAGCCGTCGGCGCCAGGAATCTCCACTTCGTCCACTCGATCGTGGACGATGGCGCGATCGGGGGTCACGAGCTCGAGTGCCAGATGAGTGGGAAGAGCCATGTGTTCTAGGCCGCCTTGGCCATCCGTTCGGCGTTCTCGATCACCTCGTCGATGGTCCCCACCATGTAGAACGCCTGTTCCGGCAGGCTGTCGTGCTTGCCGTCCACGATCTCCTTGAAGCCCCGCACGGTCTCGGCAATCGTGACGTACTTGCCGGGTTTCCCGGTGAACTGCTCCGCGACGAAGAACGGCTGCGAGAGGAACCGCTGGATCTTCCGCGCGCGCGATACCGACAGCTTGTCTTCTTCCGGCAGCTCGTCGATGCCGAGGATTGCGATGATGTCCTGGAGGTCCTTGTAGCGCTGCAGCACCTGCTTCACGCCGCGCGCCACCCCGTAGTGCTCATCGCCGATGACCCGCGGATCGAGGATCCGCGAGGTGGAGGCCAGCGGATCGACGGCGGGATAGATGCCCAGCTCGAAGATCGCCCGCGACAGGTTCGTCGTCGCGTCGAGGTGCGCGAAGGTCGTCGCCGGCGCCGGGTCCGTGTAGTCGTCGGCCGGCACGTAGATCGCCTGAACAGAGGTGACCGACCCTTTTCGCGTCGACGTGATGCGCTCCTGCAGCTCGCCCATTTCCGTCAGCAGCGTCGGCTGATAGCCGACGGCCGACGGCATGCGGCCGAGCAGCGCCGAGACTTCCGATCCGGCCTGCGTGAACCGGAAAATGTTGTCGATGAAGAGGAGCACGTCGCGCCCTTCGGCGTCGCGGAAGTACTCCGCGACCGTGAGGGCGCTGAGGCCCACGCGCAGGCGCGCGCCGGGAGGCTCCGTCATCTGGCCGTACACGAGCGCCGCGCGCGACTTTTCGGGCTCCTTCAGGTTGATGACGCCGCTTTCCTGCATCTCGAGCCACAAGTCGTTGCCTTCGCGCGTCCGCTCGCCCACTCCGCCGAAGACCGACACGCCGCCGTGCTTCAGCGCGATGTTGTGGATGAGCTCCATGATGATGACCGTCTTCCCGACGCCCGCGCCGCCGAAGAGCCCGATCTTGCCGCCGCGCAGGTACGGTTCCAGCAGATCGATGACCTTGATGCCGGTCTCGAACATCTGGAGCTCGGTGGACTGGTCCTCGAGCGTGGGGGCCGGGCGGTGGATCGGCCACCGCTCGCGTGACTGGACCGGCTTGTCGGGAAAGTCCACCGGCTCGCCGAGGACGTTCAGCACGCGCCCGAGCGTCTCGGGGCCGACCGGCACGGAAATCGGTGAGCCGGTGTCGACCGCTCGCATCCCCCGCTGCATGCCGTCGGTGGGCTTCATCGCCACTGTCCGGACGCGGTTCTCGCCCAGATGCTGCTCGACCTCGGCGATGACATCGAGCGAGGCGCCGGCGGCGGCGCCGTCCGAGGTGATCCGAAGCGCGTTGTAGATGTCCGGAAGCTGCCCATCCGGAAACTCCACGTCGACCACGGTCCCGATGACCTGCACGACCCTGCCGACGCGCTCAGTCGTTGTCTGTTTGTTCGCCATCGCCGCCTTCTGTCTTGAGCCCTGAGCCTTGAGCCCTGAGCCCGTTAGAGCGCCTCCGCGCCTGAAATGACCTCGATGATCTCGCGTGTGATCGCCGCCTGCCGAACCTTGTTCATGTAGAGCGTGAGCTGCTCGATCATCTCTGCCGAGTTCTTCGACGCCGCGTCCATCGCCGTCATCCGCGCCGCGTGCTCCGCCGCGGACGACTCCAGCAGCGCACGATAGATCTGCACCTCGACGTGGCGAGGGAGGAGCTCCTTGAAAATCTGTTCCGGCGCCGGTTCATACAGGTAGTCCACACCCGCGCTGGGCGCCGTCTCTTCTCCCAGGTCGAGCTTGACGATGGGGAGCAGACGCTCGATTACCACGCGCTGCTGAAGCACCGACTTGAACTCGTTGTAGACGAGATACACCGCGTCCGAATCGCCCGACGTGAACCGTTCGATCGCCACCCGCGCGAGCTCCTGCGCGTGCCCGTAGCGAAGCTGGTTGAAGATGCCCACCAGCTCGTACCACACGTCGAACCCGTGCCGCCGGAAGTAATCCCGCCCCTTCCGGCCGACCAGCCCCAGCGCGATTTGACGATCCGCGCTTTCGACGACGACCGCCCCGGCGCGACGGACGATGTTGCTGTTGAAGCTGCCGCAGAGGCCGCGGTCCGCCGTGATGACGATCAGCAGGACGCGCCCTTGCTCCCGACGCTGGGCCAGCAGCGGATGGGCCGACGGGTCGACCCGCGCGGCCAGGCTGTTGAGCACCTGCAGCATGCGCTGCGCGAAGGGCCGGGCGCCAAGGATCCGCTCCTGTGCGCGTCGCAGCTTCGAGGCAGCGACCGTCTTCATGGCGCGCGTAATCTGCTGCGTCGACTTGATCGCACGGATCCGCCGCCGAAGATCGATCAGGGAAGGCATGACAGGCTTTGGGCTTTAGGCTTTGGGGCTCAAGCCGCGGTTCGCCTCGTCGCGACGAACTGTTCGCCGTATTCCTTCAGCAAGGCGCCGACTTGCCCTCGCAGGGCGTCGTCCAACTGTTTTTTCTCGCGGATCGTCGTCAAGACCTCGGGGTGACGCGTTTCGGCGAACCGGTAGAGCTCGCGCTCGTACTCCTGAAGCGAGGCCACCGGGAGCGCGTCGAGGAACCCGGAGGTCCCGGCAAAGACGACGAGGATCTGCTTTTCGACCGGCAGCGGCTGAAACTGTGCTTGTTTCAGGATCTCGACGAGGCGCTGGCCGCGATTGAGCTGCGCCTGCGTCGCCTTGTCGAGATCGCTGCCGAACTGCGCGAAGGCCGCCAGCTCGCGGTACTGCGCCAGCTCGAGCCGAAGCGAGCCGGCCACCTGCCGCATGGCCCTGACCTGCGCCGACCCGCCGACGCGGGAGACCGAGATGCCGACGTTGATGGCGGGCCGGATGCCCTGGTGAAAGAGGTCGGTCTCGAGAAAGATCTGGCCGTCGGTGATCGAGATGACGTTGGTCGGGATGTACGCGGAGACGTCGGCGGCCTGTGTCTCGATGATTGGGAGCGCCGTGAGCGAGCCCCCGCCGAGCTCGGCCCGCATCTTCGCCGCCCGCTCCAGCAGGCGCGAGTGGAGGTAGAAGACGTCGCCGGGGAACGCCTCGCGGCCCGGCGGCCGGCGCAGAAGGAGCGAGATCTCGCGATACGCCTGGGCGTGCTTCGACAGGTCGTCGTACACGCACAGCGCGTGTCCGCCCCGATCGCGGAAGTATTCGCCCATCGCGCACGCCGAGTACGGACTGATGTAGAGCATCGTGGCGGGATCGGAGGCCGCCGCCGCCACGACGATCGAGTACGGCATCGCGCCGAATTCCTCGAGCGTCTTGACGACCTGCGCAATCGTCGACTGCTTCTGCCCGATCGCGCAGTAGAGGCAGACGACCCCGGTCGTCTGCTGGTTGATGATCGCGTCGACCGCGACAGCGGTCTTCCCCGTCTGCCGATCGCCGATGATGAGCTCGCGCTGGCCGCGGCCGATCGGGATCATCGCGTCGATCGCCTTGAGTCCGGTTTGGAGCGGCTCGCGGACCGGCAGCCGATCCACCACGCCCGGCGCGAGGCGCTCGATCGGTGAATACTCCTTCGCGGCGATCGGGCCCTTACCGTCGAGCGGTTGTCCCAGCGCGTTCACGACGCGGCCGAGCAGCGCCTCCCCCACCGGCACCGAGATGATGCGGCCGGTGCGCTTCACGGTGTCGCCTTCCTTGATCCCGCGGTACTCGCCGAGCAGCACCGCGCC
>JACOUA010000080.1 GCA_016178075.1 Acidobacteriota bacterium | reverse complement strand
GTGCACGAGCGGATTAAAGAACTCGCGCTGACGGCGAAGTAAGACGCCAGATGCCGGTGCCTCGGTGCCGAGCCCAAGGTGCCGGTGCCGCGGGTGCCTGTGCTAGGTGCTCGTGCCTTCACCGCACGCGCGGAGAGATCGCCGCACCCAGCACCAAGCACCCAGGCACCATGGCACCCCTGGCACGATGCACGGGCACCGTGGCACCAAGGCACCGTTCTGTCGCTAACGTAAGAAAGGATTCGTCCGCCTCTCCTGCCCAATCGTCGTCGACGGCCCGTGGCCGGGAAACACCTCCGCATCGTCCCCAAATGCGAAGAGCACGTTCGTGATCGACGCGATGAGCGTGTTGTAGTCAGCCCCCGGAAGATCGGTCCTCCCAATCGAGCCCGCGAACAGCGTGTCGCCGACGAAGAGCTGCTTGCCGAAGGTACCCCTGCGCCCGACCTGCAGACAGACGCCGCCGGGACAGTGGCCCGGCGTGTGGTGCACGTTGACTTCGTAGTCACCGAACTGAAGCGGATCGAACGATTTCGGTGTCGTGGCGTCCGGTTTCAGCCGGGCCTCATAAAACCGATCGACTGGAGGCGGCTCTGCGACCTTGAAGCCAAAGGCCAGGCCCTGCTGCACCGCCATTTTGTAGAGAAAGTGATCGTCGTGGTGAAGGTAGATCGGCGCCCCGGTGGCGTCTTTGGCGCGGCCGACCCCAGTGATATGGTCCATGTGCGCGTGTGTGAGCAGAATCAACTTGATGCTGACGTCATGCTGATGGACGGCTCCAAGGAGCTCCTCGACTTCATCGCCTGGATCGATCAGCACCCCTTCGCGGGTGCGCTCGCACGCGAGCACGAAGCCGTTCTTGTAGAAAGGCGGCGCAGCGCGGGTTTCGAGGATCATGAAACGTGTAGTTTTCAGTTCTCAGTTACCAGTCTTCAGTAAAAATGCCTGCCATCTTGCATAAGGTAAACTGAGAACTGAGAACTAGGAACTGATAACTTTTATGATTCTCGCCGCCGTCGACGACCTGTTCTTTCGATCGAAGATCTCGACGACCGCCAAGCAGTTGGGCGTGCCGATCACGTTCGCCCGCTCGGGCTCGGAAGTGCTCGAGCAGGCGAGGCTCGACCGGCCGTCGCTCATCATCCTCGACCTCAACAGCCGAGCGGTCGACGCGCTGGCGACCACGGCGGCGCTCCGAGCCGACGCCGGGCTGGCGGGCGTCCCGACCCTCGGCTTCGTCTCGCACGTGCAGACCGGGCTGATCGAGCAGGCACGCGCGGCTGGCGTGACCGAGGTCATGGCTCGCTCGGCGTTCGCGGCGAATCTGTCTCGCATCCTGACGCGTTGATGTCTGCCTGTCGGCGCGTGATAGTATGTACGTATGCGGAAGGCTAGGCCGAAGAAGGCGCGCGCGTCCCGAAAACTGAGTCGTCGATCGTATTACGTGGACCCCGGCACGCTCTCGAAAGCGCGACGTCTCCTGGGAGCTCCAAGCGATTCCGAAGCCCTCAGAATTGCATTAGACCGGGTCGTCGAGATGGACGAGTTCTGGAAGTTCATGAAGAAAAGTCATGGGACGCTCAAGCCAGGCAGCTTTGAGCTTCCCTGATATGCCTTGGGCGATACTCGACACGAACACTTACGTCGACAAGTGGGACGGTGTCCTGCCGCCCAGCCGCTTCGACGAGATTGAGAAGACCTTCATCATTCGGCATTCGTCCGTCGTGTTGTCCGAACTGCGCCGCGGGGCACAGACCCCTGCCGAACACCGGTTGGTTGAATCCCTTTTCAACCTGGCGAAAGTCCAGTGGGCGCCGCTCGCCGACGACTGGTGGCGCGCCGGCGACGTCGTCAGGCGCGTCGGTGCCCGACAACACTGGGATCCACATCGAAAACGAGCCTTCCAGAACGACACCCTCATCGCCCTGACCGCGCGGCGCCATGGCGCTACGGTCGTCACATCGGACCGTGATGACTTTCAGCACCTTCGTCGCGAGCTGGGCGTACCTATTCTGTTCGTGTAGTCGATTGGTCGCTGTTTCCGAGATTCTTCACGCACGACGCCGACTCACGGGCCGCGTAGTCCGGACGCCGCTCATCGAGTCCGCGTGGCTGTCATCGCTCGAGGCGCCGCAGGGGCGCGTCTTCCTCAAGCTCGAGTCGCTGCGGCAGTCGCCGCCGTACTGGCCGGAAAGATCTCGATCGCGGGACGGCGGACGGCTATCGTCGTCAGCGGGGGGAATATCGACGGGCGCAAGCTCAACAGTTTGCTCTTGCATACTGACCCCGAGTCCCAATACGATCCGGTCCACATCTTCGACAGGCACCTCGCTCGCACTGATTCTGCGGCCCGCGTTCCAGGTTCGTCTCTCGACTCTCGGTCGGTGATTACGAAGCTTTTGGGCTGACGGTTTCGAGTCTTCCCACCGCGTTCGACGCGAATCAACCCCGCCGCAACGGCCTGACCTGCGGGCCGCAGAGTCAGGCTCGATCGAGAAGCGAGGCGACCATGAAAAATTTCACACACGGCATCCTCTCCGCGCTTTTGGTGCTCACGGGCGCAGCAGGCGCCGACGCCCAGCAGTTCACGGGAGGTCTCCGGGGCCAGGTGCGCGACGCCAACGGCGTCATTCCCGGTGTCACGGTCACGTTGACCAATGAGGCGACGGCCATCTCTCGTGAAGTCGTCACAAATGAGGTGGGGCAGTACAACTTTCCCGCCGTACCGCCCGGCACCTACACCATCAGGACCCAGCTCGCCGGATACAAGACATTCGACCGCAAAGGCGTGCGCATCGGCACGCAGCAGTTCATCACGCTCGACGTCATGCTGGAGATCGGCGCCATCGAGGAGTCCATCACGGTGTCCGGCGAGGCGCCCCTCATCGAGACGTCGTCTGCATCGACGGGGGCGGCCCTGGACCGAGAGATCCTCGAAACGCTGCCCGCCCCCGGCCGCAACGCGTTCCTGATCGCGATCACGGTCCCGACCGTCAATCCGGTGGGCGATCCCCAATTCAACCGGCAGCAGGACCAGACCAACGCGTCGCGTATCTCGCTCGGGGGCGGTGGCATCCGGGCCAATAACTACCTCCTCGACGGCGTGCCCATCGGCGAGATGTCGGGCCGCGCGGTGCTCAACCCCACGATCGAAGCGGTCGAGGAGATCAAGGTGCAAGTGCACACCTACTACGCCGACATGGGGCGCACGGGTGGCGGCGTGTTCAACACAACAGCCAAAGCGGGCACCAACGAGTTCCGCGGCACCGGCTTCTACCAGACCCGCCCGGTGTGGGGCCAGGAGCTCAACTTCTTCAACAAGGTTGCCGGCAGGACCAAGCAACAGACCGGGCTGGCCGACTCGTACTACCGGCTCTGGGGGGGTGGCTTCGGCGGTCCGATCTGGCGGAACCGGACGTTCTTCTGGACGTCGACCGAGGGCTACCGATCGCAGACGACGCGCAACTTGCAGGAGGTGTGGCCGGGTCCGCGGCAGCGAGAGGGCGACTTTTCGCGGTCGACGATCGGCGGACGGCCGGTGCGACTCTTCAACCCGTGGTGCCGAGGCGGCGTCGCGAACGCGCGGTGCCCGGCGACGGGAACCGGGTC
>JACOUA010000386.1 GCA_016178075.1 Acidobacteriota bacterium | reverse complement strand
TGGACGCCGCGACGACGACTCCGACCTGGCGCGGACCCGCGCCGAGGGCGCTGGCAAAGAGCGGGAGCACCGGCGTCCGACACATCGCGTAGCTGCAGTAGGCCAACGCGCCCGCGGCGCACAAGCGCGCGAATCGGCTGGCCTCTGTCGACACGGGCGCGAGCTCCGAGGGATCCTGGGCGGATCCGACCACGGAACAAAGATGTAACACTTGTTACATCAGATTGTCAACCGACACGGCTTGTCAACCGACACGGCGGCCTTTGGGGTGGGGGCAGCTTCGGGGGGGCGCGGCGGCCGGGGTGACAGCGCGACGCCGGAAGCGGCCGGCGTCACGCGACAGGCTAGAACACGATCCTCGCTCCCACCTGCCCGACCCTCGGCTGCACGTAGTTGTCGCGCCTGCCGAAGTTGGCGGATCGAGCGTCGGTCGAGAGGAACCCGTAGGACGTCGCGCTGTTGAACAGGTTGAACACGTCGCCGCTCACCTCGATGCGGCGGCCGTGCGCGAAATCGAAGCTCTTCTGGATCCGGAGGTTGACGAGGTTCGAGTTGTCCGAGGCCAGCATGTCGACGTCGCGCTTCCTCGCGCGTGGGTACGACGGGTTGAAGAACGGGTCGGACACCGCGCGGCCGTTCGACAGCACGATGCGCGGCGCCGTCGCGTTCAGCGGGAAGTCGCCCGTCGTGATGTCGAACCGGCGGCCCTGGGTGTAGCTGTAGAAGACCGAGAACATCGTGCCGAAGGGAAGACGGACGTAGGTCGCGAGCCTGGCGTGGTGTCGCGGCAACGTCCAATTGGTTTCATCGTCGGCAGGGCTGAAACCGAGGAACTGGAGCGTATCGGACGTCGGGTTCCAGCGCGTCCGGAATCTGGAGGAAATCTGATACCAGTAGCTCGAGCTGAGTCCCCAAGCGCCCGAGAAGTTCTTCGTGTACATGAACTGAATCGATTTGTTCTGCTGCCACGTGTAGTTCGGGTTATAGATGTTCCGAATGACGTCGAAATCCGGGAACGGACGCCCAAGGAAGGCTCCGGTCACAGGGTTGCGAATGATGTTGTGATCGTCGCCGCTCTGGTAATCCCAGAACCGCCTCCAGAGGAACGTGGTGCTGAACGAGCTCGTCGCCGGCAACCGGTGCTCCCAGGTTCCGCTGAACTCGTTGTTGTATGTCCGGCCGTTGTGGATGCTGCCGTCCTTCTCGTCGCCGTACCGGACGCCCAACGCGAACTGACCGGGTAAGACCTCGTTGAGAGGGCCGCCGCGGGGGTTCGCGCGGACAACGTCTGTCGTCAGCACGTACGGCGCATTCGACGTGCCGTCACCGCCGCCCAGGTCGAGCCACTCGTAGCTCCGGTTGGCTGTCGCGCGGAAGACCCCGTACTTACCCGCGTCCCAGGCGATGCCGACGTTGGGCATCCCCACCGTCTGGTGGAACTCGCGATCGCTCGTATTGGTGGGGATGTTCGCCGGCAGCCTCGGCCCGAGCACCTTCTCGCGATCCTTGGTGTAGATGGTGTTGGTCTCGATCCGTACGCCGGCCTTGATCGAGATGCTCGCCGATGGCTTCCATCGATCCTGGAAGTAGCCGGCATAGTGACGCTCGTAGGCTTCGTTCGCGACCGTCGCGCCCGTGCCGGCGAAATTGCGGAGCGTGCGCCGCTCGAACAGGACGTCGGCGTTCCCCGTCGTGCCGGGCGGCCGGAAATAATACTCGACCGGCTGCACCTCGCTGCTCGTCACGTTCCGGATGAAGGGATACAGATCCGCCCCGCCGCGGAATTCATGCGATCCCATCCGGTTGACGAAAAAAGTCATCGAGGGGGCCAGGTAGAGCATCGATCGGTCCGCGTTGTCGATCGCCCCGAAGCTGCCCTCCTGGGCGATGGTAGTCAGACTGCCCGCGATGTTCCCGGCCGCGTTGGTCTGGATGACTTTGGTCGGAGCGAATGCCGCGCCGTCGTTGGGCTCCGCGTTCGACGGTTTGCTGATCATCCAGCTCGCGACAAACTGCAGCACCCTCGTGTTGCTCATCACCCAGTTGTAGTTCGCCCCCACCATCGGGCCACCCGTGATGCGGGTTCCGAACCCGGACGGGTTGGTCTGCTGCATCGTGGCGCTGCTGAGGCCGGAGCTCGTATTCGCGACGCCGCGTTGCCCCGGGTCGATCGCGCCCCGAATCACGGCGCTCTGCTGCCGCGTCCGGTCGTACTGGAAGGTCCCGGACAACCGATGGTTCGGGTCCATCTGGCCCGTGACCTTCACGAAGTACAGGTTGCCTCGTCGCTCGCGCGGGACCGGCGCGTTGTTCACCGTCTGGTCCTGCTGGATGCGCCGATACGACCCGAAGAACCAGAGGCGGTCGCGCAGGATGGGGCCACCCAGCGTGGAATCGGGCTGGAGTTCCTTCCGCCGGTTCGGCGCGATGCCCGCGACGTTGCTGTCGTTGAACCGCTGGGGAATCGCGAAGAACGCGAACGAGCCGTGCAGATCGTTGCCGCCGCTCTTGGTCACGACGTTCATGAACTGGCCGATCATGCTGGCGCCATCCGACGCCTCC
The DNA here is from genome assembly GCA_016178075.1 of Acidobacteriota bacterium. GTDB lineage: Bacteria > Acidobacteriota > Vicinamibacteria > Vicinamibacterales > JACQTH01 > JACQTH01. The sequence continues at coordinate 2,361 of JACOUA010000386.1, read as the reverse complement.
GCGCCGAGCGCCTTGATCTCCACGTCCTGGATCGCCTCGTAGTTCAGGTTGACCGCGAAGATGTCTCCGCCATAGGGATCGGTCACGTCCATCCCGTCGACGCTCGTCCGCCGTTCCGACCCCAGGTTTCCAGGCTCCTGCGTATCGGGACGAACGTAGACCCCCGGCACCATCAACCAGATGTCCTGAAAGCGTCGGTTCGTCGTCATCGGCAACGACGTCAGCGCCGTGTTGTTCACGTTCACCGAGAGCCCCGCGCGCTCGGGATCGACGATGGGACTTTCGCCCTGAACGGTGACGGTCTCGGACACCGACCCGACCGAGAGCGTGACGTCGACTTGCGTCACGGCGCCGAGCCGGACGGTTTCGTGCCTGATGATGGTCTGGAATCCCTGAAGCTCCGCCTTCACCTCGTAAGTGGCCGGCGGCAGGTTTTGGATGCGATAGATGCCTTCGCCGTTGGTCACGCCGGTAAACTCGCCAAGCGCCTCGGGGCTCTTGAGCGTCACCGTGACGCCGGGAAGCACGCCGCCGTTGGAATCGACGATCCGGCCCGCCACGGTGCCGGTCGTGGTGCGCTGCGCCAGCGCGAGCGCGGGGATAAGTAGGAGTCCGCCTATCAGAATTGCGCGCCGAACAGCCATGTGCCCTCCCTCCAAGAATGGCTCAGGACTTAGGCCTCAGGGCTTAGGCAAAAGTTTTGCTTGAGCCATGAGCCAATTCAGAATCTCACCCTGTGCCGAAGGCTGACGCCTCCGGGCCGGAACTCAACGCTGCTCGTCGACGACCCCAGCATGATGAGCGTCGCACCCAGGGCCGCCGCGGCCACGCCGCCGACAACGACGGCAGTGTTGGGGCCCTTCAACAGCTCGCACTGATTGCCCCGGTAGACCGGATTCGCTTTGAGCGCGACGCAAGAGTCGTACGCACCCGGCGGTGTATTACCTGAGGTGGTGTCCGCGCTCTTGAACACCGTCGTGCCCAGGACGATGACTGTTCCGCCGGCCACGCCCAGAATCGCGCCGGTCCAGAGCTGGGCGCGATGACCGGAGGCAGTCTGACCTTGCGCGCCCGCAGCGCCGGCCGCCGCCTGCCCTGAGCCGAGTCGAAGGGCCGTCGCGGCTTTCTTCGCGGACTCCTGAATGGGCTGCTGCGCCAGCACGGGACTCGAGGCGAGTCCCAGCGCAAGAAGCAGGCAAACCGTTTGTCGCATCGCCACGCTCCTTATTTGATTGCGGTGGGGCTCCACCCCCACCGCCTGCCACGGCTCGCTCACGCTCGCCGCGCTTATTTGCCACAACGATCCGCTTAGTGTGCCTCGTGGTGCCCACTCCACGACCTGCCGTCGCTCACGCGCCGGATCTTGATGAAGAAAACGCCATTGGTATACACCCGAAACCTGACGGACGCAATTCATATGCGGAGCCAGTTCGGATACACTCTCCGGGCCGCAACGATCGTGACGGGAATCGGGCGTCGGGATTCGGGACTCGTCGAACCACGCCGCACGAGGCGAATCCCGAATCCCGAATCCCCAATCCCGATCCCGCGAGGAGGATTATGAAGAAAGCAGTCGCTGAATTCCTGGGGACCTTCTTCCTGACCTTCGCCGGCATCGCCGCCATCCTGAGCACGACGCCGGCCGTGACCGGCGGCGGCGGCGGACAGGGCGCCGGCCTGGGCGGCCTCGTCGCGATCGCTCTCGCCCACGGGCTCGCGCTGTCGGTCGCGGTGAATGCCTTCGGCGGCATCTCGGGTGCGCATATCAATCCCGCCGTCACGGCCGGCATGCTGGTCACGGGCCGCATCCCCGGGGGGCTGGCCGTGACCTACATCGTTTCGCAGCTTGCGGGCGCAACGATCGCGGCGATGGCGTGCCGGGGTCTCTTTCCGGCCGACGCGGTGATGCAGGCGAAGCTCGGGATTCCACTGCCCGCGGCTTGGGCGACGACCGGCATGGTGCTCGGCATGGAGTTCATCCTGACCTTCCTACTCGTGACGGCCGTCTTCGGAACGGCGGTCGACGATCGCGGCGCGGGCGTGAAGATCGGTGGGTTCGGGATCGGCCTCACCGTGACGTTCGACATCCTCGCCGGCGGACGCGTGACCGGCGCGTCGATGAACCCCGCGCGGTCCTTCGGTCCGGCGCTCGTGCTCGGCGACTTCTCGTGGCACTGGGCGTACTGGGTCGCGCCGATTGCCGGCGGCTGCGTCGCCGCGCTTCTCTATCACCACGTGCTGCTGGAAAGGAAATAGTTCTCAGTTGTCAGTTCTCAGTATTCAGTATTCAGTTGTCAGCTGCAGTTAACTGAGAACTGAAAACTGAGAACTGAAGACTTCCATGAACTACACCCTCGCTGA
>JACOUA010000385.1 GCA_016178075.1 Acidobacteriota bacterium | reverse complement strand
TGCTCCGGCCGATCGGGAGTGGTCGCGATCGCTCGCAGCCGCACGAGGACGACGAAGATCAAGACGCTCATCACGAGCGTCAGCCCGCCCAGCTCCAGCCAGATCGGCGTGCCGAACTGGCGCGACAACCCGATGCTCATGCCGGCCCAGAGGAACAGGTAGCTGGCGTAATCGGTGACCGTTTCCAGCCAGCAGCCGAACGGCGACTCCTGAAATTTCGTGCGCGCGAGCATCCCGTCAACTTCATCGAGCAGCACGGACAAGAAGTAGAGCAGCGCGCCGAGGACGTAGGCGGTCCAGTAGCCCTGGGCGTACCAGTAGCCCGACACGAGCGTCACCGCCAGGCCTACCAGCGTCACGACATTGGCCGTGATCGGTGTGTTCGAGAGCCACCGCACCGCGGGCCGACACAGCCGCCGGTTGAAGGTCGAATAGATGCCGTCGCTCGGCTTGCCCGATCCGCGGACCAGCAGGCGCTCGGCCTCGCGGCGCGTCCGATCCGACGTCACCGCCACCCCCATCGGCTCTGGAACGACCGCGCGCGGCAAGGCGGGATCTCGAACGTACTCGTCGAGACGGCCCCGGTGCGTCGTGAGGACCGCATCGGAGACGACCACGGCCGGCGCCCCCAGCGCGACGACCGGTCCCAGCCCGACGCCATGATCTCCATGTGCTCCAGACTCGACGAGGGCGCTGAGCGATCGCTTGAGGGTCACGACGTTCCAGGGCAGCCACAGGAATTGGGAGGCTAGATGAGGGGCGAGCGTCAGCCAATCGGTTGGATCGGTTGGATCGAACGCGTGGTCAACCGCGATCACCTCAACCGGTAGCGACTCGGTCAGCGGCGTACGGAGGCGCCTTCGGATGGAGCGCTCCGAGATCTGCCCCGGCCGCACGAGCAGCACGGACGTGACGCCGCTCCTGGCGGCCGTGGCCAGGACGCGCACGAGAAGCGGGACGCCGGACACGCGGCGAAACAGTGCATCGTCGACTGCCGCCGGACCATCCACTTCAGCGAGGCCGGGCAGTACGACAACAGCTTGCATCAGTCACCCTCCCACAGACCTGTACCGTCTCGGACGTCAGACGTTGGGCCTCCAGCTCGCGGAGCTTGCGATGGAGCGTATCGCGCGAGATTCCCAGCATCGTGGCGGCGCGACTCTTGTTGCCGCCCGCGCGCTCGATCGCGGTTCGAATCGCCCACGCCTCCAAGCCGCTGAGGTTCAATGAGCCGTGCCCGGGCGCGTCGCTGATGGCTCCCGCACATTGTCGGCGCAGCCAGCCCGAGACATCCTGGGCACCGACCGTCTCCTGGTGCGCGGGCAGCATCGTGCACAGGAACTGGGCGAGGTTCTCGAGCTCTCTCACGTTTCCGGGAAAGGGGTAGCACAGCAGCAAGTCCAGCGCCTCCGGCTCCACCTGCGACAGGCGCGCGGCGCCATGGCCACGGTGGCGGGCCAGGAAATGCTCGAAGAGCGGCGGGATGTCGTCGAGCCGTTCCCGAAGCGGCGGAATCTCGATGACCACGACCGACAGACGGTAGAACAGATCCTCGCGAAGCATACCCGCGCGGAGCTCTCGGCGACTGCGATTGGTGGCTGCAATGACCCGGACATCGACGTTCCGGTTCTCGACGCCACCCACCGGCCGCAGCTCCCCGCTCTGCAGGACACGCAGCAGCTTGGCCTGCGCACCCTCGGAAAGCTCGCCGATCTCGTCGAGCAAGAGCGTGCCGCGCTGCGCCGACGCGAAGAGGCCTGGATGATCGGCGAGCGCGCCCGAGAAGGCGCCGCGGCGGTGGCCGAACAATTCGCTTTCGAAGAGGTCGTGGGGCAGCGCCGCGCAGTTGACCGGCACGAACGGCCGGGCGCCACGAGGCCCGTTGGCGTGGATGGCTCGCGCCAGCAGCTCCTTGCCGGTCCCCGTCTCGCCGAGAATGAGGACCGGCGTCGTCGCGTGTGACGCGGCGCGCGCCCACTTCACGACCGCACAGATCGTCGGCGACGTGCCGACCATCTGATCGAACGGGTGATGGACGAGCGTCGGGAAGGACGGGCCCTCGTCGCCGCGCTCCGCGACATCCCAAACGCCACCCGGTTTCTTCCGTGACATGCCCATGACCGCCATCGTCGTTCACCTTTTTTGGGTTGCCGTGGGGCCCCACCCCCACGGCCAGCCGTCGCTTACGCTCCGGATCTTGATACCGGCCTCGTTTTTGACCTTGCAGCGCCCGCGGCACCCCCACGTGTTTTACACGACGCCCTGTGGGCTTGCCGCGCCGCTTCGCGGCGCAGCCTCAAAAGTCGTAGCCAATCCAGACGTCGAAGCGCGCTTTGCGGAACGCGCCGCTCCCTCCCTGGCCGGCGAAGAGCACGTCCTCCCACTGCTTGTTGAACAGCGTCCGCCAGGACCAGTCGAGGTGAACCGGGAAGCCGAGCGCGAAGGTTTCGAGTCCGAGGCCGTACGAGGCGCGGCCATCTTTCAGCCGGAAGCCGGAGACGCGTGTCGGCGGGCCGAGCACCTGCTCGACCGTCAGCCCATCCGTGATCCGGGCGCCGACGACCGGTTGGACGATCTCCGCTTTCGACGTCGAAAACGTAAACGCGGTGTCGTCGAACCATGCGCCGCCGATGTTGAAGAAGAACAGGCCGCGGATGCCGCCGAGGATGCCGATCGGTGTGGCCATCGCGTCAATCAGCGGGAACCGCAGCTCGGCGTTCCCGAAAAAGGCGTTCTGGCCAAGGAACTCGAGGTACTGATAGCCGCGCATCTCGGAGTTCCCGCCGAAGAACAGGAAGTCGGGCGAATCGCCGGAGCTCCGGAAGCCGCGTGCGCGCAGCGCCAGCACACCGGTTGCGCCGAGCCGCTGGTAGTAGCGCACGTCGGCGTCGACGGTCCGGCGCGAGAGCGCGCCCCCCACGCCGGGCGCCTGCTCGTAGGCCAGCCGCATGGTGTTCCCGGCAAGCGGTCCGAACTCGCGAAACACCGTCGTCTCCTGGACGAACGTGGCGCCGAGCGGAATGAAGGTGCCGTTCCGAAGCAGTCGGCGGCCGAACTGGGCTTGTTGAAAGTCGCCGGAGAACTGATCGAGGTCGGGATTCTCGAACTGCTCGGTGTACTGGGCGACGCCGGCCGACAGCTCCAACCGGCGATACCGGTCGAGCGGGTAAATCGCGAACCCGCTTGCGCCGCGTACCGTGCGGGTCGCCGTGGCCAGGTCGCGATCGATGAAGGAGCTCAGGCCCGGGTCGAAGAAGGTGCCGGCCTGGCCGAAAAAGAACTGCGTCTGTGAAAAGCCTTGAACCGCCCATTGGAGGCGGCGGGACACATCCACATACGACGCCGCCAGCGTCCGATACTGCGAGACCGAGGCCGCCGTGACGTCGATCCGGCGATCGCCGAGTACATCGGCGAACGAGAGCGTCGTGCCGCCAAACAGGTCGCCTCCGCTCGTCACGCCGACGCTCACCGGCGGGCGACCGTCAGCGAACCATTTGCCGAACGTCGGCTTCTTCTTTTTGCTCTCGGCGACGAGCGTGTGCGTGAACGGGGCCTGAAAGTCGATGACCGGTCCCGGCGCGCCGAAATCGCTCGAGGCGGCGGTGTTCAGCACGGCTTTGGGCTCGATCGTGTGGAGTCCATATGCGCCCTTGTCGTAGGTCACGAACGCGATGCGCGCCGCGTTCCCGTCCTTGAGCGCGACCGGCGACAGGTTTCCTCCCAGGACGTCGGTGTGCTGCCGGAGCTCCCCGGTCCTGAGGTCCAGCGTCCAGAGGTTGTAGATGCGGCCGTTGTGCTCCACCTCCGGCGCGATCGGCGCGAGGGGGTTGGTCGCCGTCGATGGAAACACGATCGTGTTCGCGTCGAGGAACTGTGCCGCCCCGTCGTCGTGGGTGCCGAACGTGAGCTGCGTCTTCTGCCCGCTGGTCAGGTCCAGCTTGAACAGCTTGTCGCTGCCGCTGATGCGCGAGACGTACACGATCAACGTGCCGTCGGGCGAGAAGGTCGGCGCATAGTCCGCAAACGCATCATTGGTCAGGTTCGTGACGCGGCCGGTGTCGAGATCGACCGTGTAGATGTCCCCCACCCCGCCTCGAATCGCCGAGAACGCCACGAGCCGGCCGTCGAGCCCGAGGTCCGGCGATTCCGGCTCGTCGACCGTCCGCATCTCCACTCGCTGCGCAATCCGGCGTGTCGCCACGTCTTGCAGGATGAGCGTCCGGCGCTTCTCGGTACGAACGAAGTACGCGAGCCGATCGCCCGACGGCGACCACGACATCCACGGGACCGTGTTCCAACGGGCACCCGGCACGCTCAAGTACTCGAAGCCGCGGTCCTTGTCGAAGCCGGAGGTCAGATTTCGGATGACCTGTCCGTCCTTGGACGACATCAAGACGATGTCGAGCTCGCCGTCCCGGCGGTTGCCCGTGAAGGCGGCGATCAGGTCGCCGGTCGGAGACGGCTCGATCGACAGCACGTTCTGAAACGTCGACCGGGCCGGGTTGGGCGCGAGGTTGTTGCCGTAATCGGCGGGGCGCTCCTTGTCGCGGAATGGCTTGAACCGGGCCTTGAGGTACTGCTCGAACTGCTGGTCGAACTCGTTCGGCTTCAGCTTGAACGCCTCTTCGAAGGCGCTCCCCCCACCGCCGATCACGCTCTTGCGCAGCTCGAAGAGATACTGCCGGAGGCCCTCTTTGCCCCACCGCGCCTCGATGAACTCGAACGCCGCGTGGCCGAGGTTGTAGACCAACCTCGGATTGGTGAAGCTGCCGTAGCCTTCGAGCTCGCTCATCTTCGGCACGATGTCGGAAGCCGCGGCATCGCGGATGGTCATCAAATCGAGGGGGCGCCAGTCGGCCGTCATGTAATCGGCCAGGCCCTCGTCGACCCAGAGGGGCACGCCGGCCCGGACGAGCGAGCGCGGAATCACGTCGAACTCGAAGATGTGGGTCAGCTCGTGGACGATGAGCCGATAGAGCAAGTCCGGCGGGTCGTCGAGCGGCAGCACCATCCGGTTCCGCGACGGCTCGGCAAACGCCGCCACGCCTTCCGGCGCCGCGCCGGGGATGATGTTCTGCTGCTCGAACTCGCTATGGGTCTTGAACAGGACGAGCGGGATGTGGGTCGCGAGGTCGTGCTTGAGCGCGGCGCTCACCTGCTGATACGCACTTTCTGCATACCCCGCCACCCGCTCGAGATGGGGCTCCAGTTCCGGGTAGTAGTAGATCTCGAAGTGGTCGGTCGTGTAGATGTGCCAGTCGAACGTGTCGTAGTGGATCTGATTCTTGCCGTAGTACGGGATGAACGGTGTCTGGGCGCTCACGGGTGCGACGCCAATGGCGAGCACGACGCCCACCAGCGCCAGGGTCAGGACGAGCGAACGAAACCGAATGCGGTTGATGGACATGACCACCTCATGGGCCGACGCGCTTGTGCGGCTGATCCAGCAGCCGGTGCACCATCGCGACGGGAATGCCGAAACGGGCCCCCGCGAAATCCTCGAGCGCCTGGCCTTCACGCTGGCACCTCGAACCGGTTGTCGAGCACGTAGGCGCCGTAGCCCCACGTGGCGAGTGCGTCGACGAGCGACTCCGGCTCGACGGACCCGTTCGCGAAGACCCACACACGCGCGGTCGCGGGATCCCGCTCGGCGACCTCGACGCCGTCAATCGCGCCCAACACCGGCCGGACCGGGTCGGCGTCCCCTCGCCCTCGCGGCGTATCAACCACCAGCGTGATGAGCTGCGTCCGCGATCCGCCGTGCTCAGGCGCCTGCCCGCGACATTCGAACGACAGATTCATGGCAGCCTCGCTTCACTTGGAGGACCTCTCGCCGACAATCGTGATGGTGGTGTGAACGACGGCGCGAGGCCCGCTCGTGCCGCGCACGACGGCGCTGATCCGGTGCTCACCTGGCGGCAGCCCTTGGTACATGAGCGTGTGCCCGCGGGCCGCCTTCTCACCTTCGAGCGGCACTTCGCTGCGGCGGTAGTAATCCTCCGAGTCGTCTTCGACCACGAGCGCCCGGTTCTCCGCATTCGGCTCGACGGTCACAGCGATGGAGACGACAGCGGGTGCAAACGCCATACGCGGTGTGACGCGGAGCGACAACGAGCTCTCGGCCGCAAAGAGAGGCGTCGCCAAGATGAACGACACGATGACAAGAGATCTTTTGCGATTCCGGCGTCTCATGCGCGCACCTCGAGCGAAGTCGGTGATGCATGTTCCCGGTCGCCTCGGTGAAATGTCCCGTGGTATCCGCGGCGCGCGCGTCGTCGCGTCGCCAGGCTCGACGCCCGCTCTTCGGCAAGAATCTGGTTCAACTTCGCGGGGGCGGCGGCCAGGTCACGGGCATCGTCGACCTCGCACCAGCTGAAGCCCCGAGTCGAGACGGCCTCAATGGGCACGCCGCTCGCCATGGCGTTGATGGCTGCGACGTAAAAGGCGCCGAGACGGCCGTCCGCCAGCCAGCGCGCGACTTCCGCTCTCAGCAGCGGCACGGCGTGCGCGGAGAATCGATAGAGTCCAATGGCGTTGCCGGCCGCGCGGTCCGCCGGCATCTCCTTGCCGAGCGCGATAACACGGTTGCCCGCCACGGCGGTCTTCATCGCATCGGGCAGCAAGGGTCGGCTGAAATCCACCGCGGCCGCGGCGGGCGCATCGCCCGCCTGAAGCGCGGCCAGGATGTGAACGTTGAACAGGTCATCGCCGTTGATCACCGTCATCGCGCCGTCGACCTCGTCGAGGGCCAGCGCCAGCGAGTAGAGATTGTTCGTGTCGGCGAATCGTGGGTTGTCGACGAACCGGACCCGCACCCCGTTGACGGGCCGCCGCCGCACGTGCCAGCGGACGCGATCGGCTTCAAAGCCAGTGACGAGCAGGACGTCGGTGCCGCCGACCTGACGGATGCGCTCGAGCGTATGCGTTAGAATCGGCGCGCCCCCGACGGGCACCAGGCACTTGGGCAGGTGGTCGGTGATCGGCCGCAACCGCCGGCCCTGTCCGGCTGCGAGGATGATGGTCGTCATGACTGTTGACCGCATGGGTCCCTCTCTTCAGGACTGCTCCGATTCATGCAAGAACAGCTCGACCTGGAGCCGCCAGCGCGGTTGATCGCGAACGACGTCCCGGTGACGGAGGCGAACGGGGGACCGGCCACGGCCGGTCCCCTCCGGTCTTGCAACCGCACGCCCGCGCCTGCGCCCCGAGGTCACAGCAGCACTTCCTTTACTTGCCGAACCCGAAGATGAGGCCGCCGTAGGCGCGGTGCCCATAGCGGTCGTCCCGGCCGAAGAACGCCGGCGCGCCGTCTTTCGAGTTGATGGCGATGAAGCGGTAATCGCCGCGAATGCCCCAGCGCCCGAAGTACCACTTCA
>JACOUA010000384.1 GCA_016178075.1 Acidobacteriota bacterium | reverse complement strand
CTCTTCGGGCGCGCCGGTCTTGGCAGCCTGTGCCGTAATGTCGTACATCCGGATGCAGTCGTCGATCGACAGGTCGCGCCCGCCCAGGCCGCCCATGAAGTCGACAACGGCAGGCCGATCCTTCAGCGGATAGAGGCACGACCGGACGTCCTGGAACACGATGCCGCCACAATCGGGGGAGCCGTGGGCGAAGTTGCGATCGATAATCCCCACGCTCTTGAATCGGCCCAGCGACGCCCGCAGCTCCTGCGTCGGGAACGGGCGGAACCAGCGCAGGTTGACGTACCCGACTTTCCTTCCCTTCTCTCGCAGGCGTCGCGCGGCCGTCCGGGCCGGCATGCACACCGCGCCCAATCCGAGCAGCACGGTCTCGGCGTCGTCGGTCATGAACTCGTCGAAGTACGGAAACGAGTACCGCTCGCCGAAGATGCCGTTGAACTCCCGGTACGCCTCGGCGATCACCGTCTTGGCCCGTCGTGCGGCTTCCCAGTTCTGGCGCCGCAGCTCCATGACCCAGTCCTCGTTCACCTGTGGGGCGATCGAGACGGGGTTGTCGGGATGGAGCCGCCGATCGCCGAGATCGTATGGCGGGAGGAATCGTCCCACCGCGTCCTTGCTGGGGACCTTCAGCATATGCTGCGAGTGGGTGAGGAAGGCGCCGTCCATCGCGAGCGCCATCGGCATCAGGACGCGCTTGTCCTCGGCGACGCGGTAGCCGATGAGCACGTGTTCGAGCGCTTCCTGCGCCGTGGAGGCCCAGCAGAGCAGCCAGCCCATGTCGCGAATCGCCATCGCGTCGTTGTGCTCGACCCCAAACGCGCCCGGGTCGTCCAGCGCGCGATTGCCGACGATGAAGAACGTCGGCAGGCGATCGGTCGCGGCGACGACGAGCGCCTCGAAGCCGAACATCCAGCCGGTGCCGCTGCTGCCGCCAAACGCGCGCGCCCCGACGGAGCTGGCGTGCTTGACGATCTCGAACTGCGAGTGCTCGGAGTCGGCGATGATGTATTCGGCGTCGAGCTGGCCATCGGCGATGATCTTCGACAGCGCGTCCATCACCTCGGTGTAAGGACGGATGGGATAGGCCGCGATGACGTCGACGTCCGCCAGCCGGACGCCTTGCGCCACCGCCTGACACCCGTTCAACAGCTCTTCCCGTTCCCAGACCTGCGACCCGCGATCTACGGTTGCGGCCACGCTCAAGGGGACCTCCAAGACTAGTTCTCAGTTTTCAGTTATCAGTTCTCAGTGGGAGCTTTTGCGAACCGCTGGCACATTCAAGAACTGAAAACTGAAAACTGAGAACTGATAACTGATAACTTCTTTACGCCGTCACGACCTTCGGTGGCACCGTCTTGCCCTCGGTGATGTTCACGCCTTGGCCGGTCACGTGTTGATAGGCAATCCGGGTTTTGCCTTTCTTGAGCTCGGCCCACTCGATATATGCCTGCGGGTCACGCTTGTGCGCCTCCCACGGGCTCTTGTCGTCGGTGAACTGCAGCTCGTCGACCATCACGATGCACTCCGGAATGGGACAGACCGACGCGCACTTGTGGCAGCCGACGCAGACCTCGTAGTCCACGTCGAACAAGCCATCGTCGGTCGGGTCGAAGCATTCGTCGGGGCAGTCGAGCCAACAGAGGGTGCACTTGATGCACAGATCGAAACGCACGACCGGCCGGTGGGTCTTCGTGGTGCCGCGCTTGAACGCGTCATTGCGGGCCTGACCGCGGGGGCCGAGCTCGAAGGCACGCGGGACGCCGCGCACGACGACGCCGGTGTCCTCGAACTCGTGCCACTTCGGCAGCACCGGAACCTCGTGCAGCCACTCGATGCCGTCTGTCGGCGCCACAATCTTGGTGCGCCGGAGCGTCGCGTCGTAGGCTTCCCGCGCGGCCTTCGCGCGGTGCGGCTCCTTCATCTTGTCGAGCAGATAGGATTCAACGGCCTCGATCGACATGATGCCCGGATCGACCGCCGCAATCGCGCCGAGCACCCGCTCCCGCGTCAGGTCGTCTTTGTACACCCACAGGCCCGCGAGACTTGCCGTGCCGGCAACCGTGGCCAGCCGATACGAATAGGGCTTCTTGCCGATGAACTTGAGCAGGTGGTCGTGAGGGTGCTGGGAGACGACGAGCAGACAGCCCTTCTCGCGCACCTTTTCGTTGATAGGTCGGACGCCGTGCCAGCCCCAGGGCTCGACGCCCTTGACCATCGTATCGTCGACGACAATCGAGACGTCGGCTTCATCGATGTCCAGCTTGGCGCCGCACTCCGCCTCGAGCTCTTCCTCGGTGAGATCGGGAGAGACGAATGCAAAGTATTTGCAAGGAATGCCGTTGCGTTCGGGCGCGTCGCTGTATCGCCCGTTCGAGAAGGCGACTTTTCCCATACGGGTGGCGATCTGGACGATATCGCTCCCGATGTATTTGCCGAGCAGCTTCTGAAAGATGCCCCGGTAGTTGACCTCGACGCGCTTGATCATCGCGGCTCCTCTTTGAATGGCGGGGACCCCTGCACCCCGCCAGGCTCCTCGCTCGCGGGGACCCCTACGCCCCGCTCCGCTCGTCGCGATTGAACGGCGAGGAACCCCTGCACCCCGCCAGGCTCCTCGCTCGCGGGGACCCCTACGCCCCGCTCCGCTCGTCGCGATTGAACG
>JACOUA010000352.1 GCA_016178075.1 Acidobacteriota bacterium | reverse complement strand
TCGTCGCGCGGCCGAACGGGGCGCGGACCAAACTGCCTCACTACCCCGCTTCGTGGTATCGCGGTCCCTGATCCCTGGCCGCTGATCCCTGATCCTTTATAATCCGCACGCCTTCACATGACCGCACCCGAGCTCTCCGTCGTCATTGCCGTCTTCAACGAGCGCGACACGATCGAAGAGGTCCTGCGGCGCGTGCGCGACGTGCCCATCGCCAAGCAGATCATCGTCGTGGACGATGGATCGACCGACGGGACGCGCGAGCTCCTGCAGCGCCTGGAGGGCGGAGGGCCGGGGCTGGTGGGGTGGCCCGAACGGGGCGACTTCGTCGTGATCCTGCAGGACCAGAACCGCGGGAAGGGTGCCGCGGTCCGGCGCGGCTTTGCCGCCGCCACCGGCGAGTTCGTGCTGATTCAGGATGCCGATCTCGAGCTCGATCCGGCCGACTATCCTCGTCTCATCGAGCCGCTACGTCAGGGAATCGCGGACGTCGTGTACGGGTCGCGCTTTCTCGGCGGCGCCCGCCACGTGGTGTTCTTCTGGCACTACGTCGCCAACCGGCTGCAGACGCTGGTCTCGAACATGCTCACGAACCTGAATTTCTCGGACCTGTGGACCTGCTACAAAGTGTTCCGGAAGTCGGTCCTCGACACGCTGGACCTCAAAGAGGATCGGTTCGGCTTCGAGCCTGAAGTGACGGCCAAGCTCGCCCGCGGCCGCTGGCGGATCCACGAGGTGCCGGTGTCGTACTGGCAGCGGGGCTACGGCGAAGGCAAGAAGATTCGGTGGACGGACGGCCTTTACGGCCTCTGGTGCATCCTGCGGTACAACCTGTTCAAGTAATGGGCGGGGAGCTTCGGCCCTCCGCCGGCTCACTCGCGAGCGACAGTGCGGCATACCCCCAGAGCAGCGGCGCGAAGTGCGACGCCATTCGATCGAAGCCGGCATCGATCGCCCACTGCAGCACATTCGGGCGATAGTAGGCGAACGCGTAGTATGTGAACAACAGCCCGCCGACGTTCAGCGCGATCACGGCGAGCAGGACCCGCAGTGACCGCAGCGCACGTGCGCTGACGAGCGACGCCGCGAACGTCAGCCACACGCTTCCCCAGACGCCCAGCGCGATCCAGCGTTCTCCGAAATACTTCAACACGGTGCCGAGCGCGTCCCAGCGGAGCGCGCCACGCGCGAGCGCGTCGAGCGCCGCGCCTCCCGTCGTCTCGAAATGGCCGCCCCACCCCTGGGCGGCCACGTAGCGATTCCAGGGCCACCAGGTCACCGAGAACAGCGCAATGACGATCGCGACTCCCGCCAGCAGCCGCAGCGGTCTGAGATGGGCCGCCCCGAGCAAACCGATCGCCACCACGTTCACCGCGAGGTAGAGAAGACCGTCGGCCCTCGTCCAGGCCGCGAGCGCCATGAGGAGCCCGCCGAGCGCGGCGAATCCCATCGATCCGGTTTCGAGGAATCGCAGCAACATCAGGACGCTCGATACGTAATAGAACGCGAACGGAATGTCGGACATCGACGTGCTCGCCTGCCCCAGCAACACCGGCGTGGACACGATGAGCATCGTGAAGAGCCACGCCTCGTCCGGGCGAATCCGCCGCGAGAGGAATCCAGCCGTCACCAGGATCAGCCCGACAAAGTACGGAGGGAACACGAGCTGAATATGCGCGGGGCCGAGAGCCGGCCACGCCGCCGCGACCTGAAGCGGCAGATTCAGCGGATAGAACAAGCCGGCGCCGTGTGCGCCCGCCGCCGCCATCGTCCCCGTGTCGCGAATGTCGCGTCCCTTGAGCACCCAGACCGTCAGGGAATCTCCCTCCGCCGGCGGCCAGTACCAGGCCCTCACGAAGGCATAGATCGTCAGCAGGACGATCACGACGATCCACGGCACTGCCGTGACGGTCGGTCGATTGACGGGCGACACGAGGCAGCGGCCGCCGGATCGCTTGGCCCTCCAGATCGCGAGCGGGCCAGCGATCGCGAGCACGACGGCGACCACCTCTAGAGTCGTCGACGTGGCAATTGGCGCGCCGTAAACGGCGGCCATGCAGAAGCCGAACGTCAGCACGCCCGCACCGACCAGGGGCACGAGGCCGACGAGCTCCAAGAGGCTCAGTGACGCGCCGCAGGTCATCACGATGACGAGGCCGACGCCGGCCGCCGCCAGCCACGCGAGCGTGGGCATCAACATCGCTTGTTGTCGAGGTGGGCCGGCCCCAGCGCCCGCCGACCAGCCTCCGCCAAGGCTTCGGCGGTCCGCCCTAGCTTCAGCGAAGGCGGAAGCTCGTGGAGCGGAGGCGGGTCGGTCGCGCTCGCCGCGCTGGTTTGCGGCACGGTCGGCTCGCTGAATCAACAGCCGGTTCCCTTCGGCGATCACGAGCTGACTCGAGGCTTGCTCGTCAGGCGTCAGGCTTGCAGGCCACGTGCCTTCCACGTACGCGTACGTGCCGCCCGGCGTCCGGCCCCAAAGGAAGCCTTCGCGGTGCGAGTCCACCTGTCGCGGATACAGCAGATACGCGGTCAGAGCGCCCTGGTTGAGAGGGGGCGGAATCAGCACGGTCGCCTCTGGCGTCGTGTGGGCCGCAATGAAACGCATGTGCGGATACACATCCGGAAACTTCAACGCCATCTTCTCGTCGTACCCGAGATGCCGGTTCTGGAGCATGAACCGCGCGCCCGCCCACACGCCCGGGAAGAGCGAGGACCCGAGCAGCACGGCCGTCAGGTTGATCGCAACCGAAACGGCGATGATCAGGATTCGAAGACGACGCACCGGGCGGAAACCGGAGGGACGGACGAGGCGGACCAAAGCAGCTGGATTATAACGGTGCCAGAGCTCGGGATTCGGGGTTCGGGATTCAGAGCTCGAGGTTCGGTGAGCAACAGACACGAATCCCGAGTCCCAAGTCCCGGATCCCGGCGACCGCGCATCTAGCTTTCTATTGCAAAGTTCTTTTTCGTGATGTATCCTGCTCCTGTTCGGGAGGTCCTCCATGCCTAGCAGCCCGTGGTGAAAGTCCCGCGTCGCACCGAGGCGAGCGATGCGCCCGTCTGGCAAGGCGTGACGACCGAGCATATCGGGAATATGTGAGGGAGGAGCAACGCAGCCAGACGGGATGCAGCGCTCGCCGAATGCAGCGGGACTTTCACCACGGGGTGCTAGCCTCGGTCCCGTCGTGCGATGCTGCCTGCTCGCGGGACTTGCCGTCGCCGCCACCGCCTGCCGCAAGGCGCCCACTACCCCGCTCACACACGCAGCGGCCACAGCCGATGCCGCGGAAGTGCGGCGCCTGCTGTCGGAAGGCGCGGACCCGAACGAGACGATCGACGACTGGACGCCGCTTGCCTGGGCGGCGCGACTCGGAAATGAGGCGACCATTCACGCGCTCCTCGAGGCGGGCGCGAAACCGAGCCTGCCAAGCGGCCGCAACCAGTGGTCGCCGCTCCAGATGGCCATCCACGTTCACCGCCTCGATTCGGTGCGCGCGGTTCTCCCTTCAGCGTCCATGTCTGAAAAGCTGCGCGGGCGTTAGCGCGGCCTCCGGTTGGCTGAGAGCTGATAGCTGAGAGCCGATAGCTATAATTGACCTCGTGCAGCCCGCGACGACAGCCAAGCCAATCACCTTCGAGACCCATCCAGCTCAGTACCGTCACTGGAGGCTCGACTTCGACGGCCCCCTCGCCACGCTCTCGATGGACGTCGCCGAGGACGCCGCCCTGGTGCCGGACTACAAGCTGAAGCTCAACTCGTACGATCTCGGCGTCGACATCGAGCTGGCGGACGCGCTGACGCGGATCCGGTTCGAGCATCCCGAAACCCGCGCCCTCGTCCTCACGAGCCTCAAGGACCGGATCTTCTGCGCCGGCGCCAACATCTTCATGCTCGGCGGCTCCAGCCATGCCTTCAAGGTGAACTTCTGCAAGTTCACGAACGAGACCCGGCTGGCCCTCGAGGACATGAGCGAGCACTCCGGCATCAGGTCGCTCGCCGCGGTCAACGGCATCTGCGCCGGCGGCGGCTACGAGCTGGCGCTCGCGTGTGACGAGATCGCGCTCGTGGACGATGGCAATTCGGCGGTGAGCCTGCCAGAGACGCCACTCCTGGGCGTGCTGCCGGGAACGGGCGGCCTTACCAGGGTCGTCGATAAGCGCAAGGTGCGCCGCGACCGCGCCGACGTGTTCAGCACGCTGGTCGAAGGGATCAAGGGCAGGCGGGCGGTCGAGTGGGGACTGGTCGACGCCGTCCATCCCACCAGCCAGTTCAAGGACAAGGTCCGTGCCCGCGCGCTGGAGCTGGCAAACCTGTCGAAGCGATCCGGGATCGAACCGGGGCTCTCAGTGCTGCCCCTCACCCCGCGGATCTCGGACGACGAGATCGCCTACCGCCACGTCGACCTGAAACTCCAGCGGGCTCGACGTACCGCGGAGCTGACGCTCCGCGCGCCCGACGCCGATCCGCCCGCGACTGCCGCCGACATCCTGCGGGCGGGAGGCGAATTCTGGCTGCTTCGCGTGTTCCGCGAGCTCGATGATGCGCTGCTGTGGCTGCGCTTCAACGAGCCCGAGATCGGAACCATCGTCTTGCGCACCGAAGGCGACCCGGCTCTGGTGCTGGCAGCCGATCGGGCAGTCGCCGAACACGGGGACGTGTGGTACATCCGGGAGATCCGTCATTTCGTCAAACGGGTACTCAAGCGGCTCGATCTCACCGCCCGCAGCTTCTTCGCCTTCATCGAGCCCGGCTCCTGCTTTGCCGGCAGCCTGCTCGAGCTCGCGCTGGCCGCCGATCGTGTCTACATGCTGAACGACCCGGATCGGCCGACCGCGATTCAGCTCTCCCCGCTGAATGCTGGGTTGCTGCCGATGAGCAACGGGCTCTCGCGCCTGCAGGTCAGGTTTCTTGGCGAGCCGTCTCGCGTGGGCGAAGTGCTCGCGCACAAGGGCGCATTCGGCGCAGACGAAGCCCTCGAGACCGGGCTCGTGACCTCGGCGCCCGACGATCTCGACTGGGAGGACGAAGTGCGGCTGGCGGTCGAAGAGCGCGCGGCGCTCTCGCCCGACGCGCTCACCGGCATGGAAGCGAACCTGCGGTTCGCGGGACCCGAGACGCTCGAGACGAAGATCTTCAGCCGCCTGTCCGCGTGGCAGAACTGGATCTTCCAGCGGCCGAACGCGGTCGGCGAGCGCGGCGCGCTGCGGGTGTACGGCCGCGAAGGTCGTCCCGAGTTCGACTGGCGGCGAACCTAGTGGCAGCGCCACCGATCTACAAAGCGGGCAAGATAGCCCACTGGATTGCCCGCCGCGCCGGGGAATCAATCGAATGCCGATGGAGTACGAGTGCGTGTGGGTATAAGCGTAAGGATCAGGGACCAGGGATCTGAGACGAAAGGCGGCAAGCACGTCCACCTTCGATTTCTGGTCCCTGACCCCTGATCCCTGATCCCTAGAATCTCACCAGCCTGGTGATCTTGATCGCGAACGTCCGATTGAGGAGCTCCGGGAACCGCCCGCTCAGCAACGTGTCGCGGCCTTCGTTGTAGACCACGAAGAAATCACTTCCCGGACGGTATTCCCATCGGAAGCGTGCGTTCACGCTGACGGCATGATTGCTCGAGTTGTACTGAAGCAGGCCGGCGAAGAACATCTGCGGGGTGACGCTGTAGGTGAGGCGTGAGCTGACCAGTGCAGTCCGGAAAGCGCCTTCCGTCAGATCGATCCAGTTGAGCGAAAGACCCGGATCGAGCGACAGCCGCGGCGTGATCTCCAGGCGCCCGCGATAGGCCACCTGCGTGCGGCGGCCGTCGTAAAAGCTTCCGCGTCCGAAGGTCAGGAAGCCGGTAATCGGCCGCTGCGGGCCGAGCTGATAGGTCGTCCGCAGTTCCTGAAATCGATAGCCGCCGATCGGGATGCTCACCTCTTCGGCGATCTCGAACGGCTTCGCCAGGTACTCGAAGTTCCGGGAAAACTCGGTGTTCCAGGAATCCCCGTGCTGGAACTCGACGCGGGTCTGCAGTTGGGCCTCTCGCGTCTCGAGCCGATTGGCGGTGTTGGTGACGTAGTCGATCGACGCCTCGAACCCTATCTTGCGGACCACGCGACTGGAACGGGGCCGCGGGCTGAAGCGCGCTTGCGCGAAGCTGCGCCGGAGGTCGGTGCGACGCAGGAAGCCAACCTCCGGCTCGAAGTTCGGCTCGACCACCAGATGCTCGAGCTCGAGGCCGTACCGATCCGCGGCGTACTCGAAACGCCCTCGGTAGCTGGCGTCCCGTCCCGAGGATCCGGGCGTGCGGCTGCGCGCATAATACGTGCTGAGGCCGACACTGTCATAGAACGAGAACGCAGCGTCGGCGCCGAAGACCTGGTTGACGCCGACATTACCGAGTGTGGGCGCCCGTCGCGTGTAAAGCAGCCCCACGTTGCTGCGGCGCAGGAGGTCACGCTTCACCCGCAACACCGTGAAGTTCGTGGCCTGCACATCCAGGCTCGGGACGCTGCCGGTCCGGATATCGAGCAGCCCGACGCTGAACTTGCCGGCCTTCCCAGTCAGCCGGCCCCCGACCTCGATCGGAATCTCTCGCCCCTCGCTGAGCCCGATTCGCCGGCTGAAGAACAGGATGGGCGCATAGTTCTGCATTGGAAACCCGAAGCCGCCGCCTCCGCCGCCGCCCCCCCCGCCGCCGCCGCCCCCGGGGCCACGTCCGCCCTGAACGCCGCCGAAGGCAAAGATGCCCTGACCCTCGAGAAAGAACTCCCGCTTTTCCGGAAACAGCAGGCTGAACCTCGTCAGGTTGACCTGCTGCTCGTCCTCTTCGATCTGCGCAAAGTCGGTGTTGTAGGTGAAATCGAACGTGAGGCTGCGCGTGACTCCGTACTTCACGTCGAACCCGACATCGCCGGTCGGGTCGTTGTTCGTCGGAACGCTCGCAGACCGATCGGTCGTCACAGCGCCGATCGCGTAAGGCTTGAGTTCCAGACTCAGCGTATTGGCTGGCGGCTGAAGCCCGACGAGCGTCGCGGCCGATGACACTTTCATCATGCCGCGCATCCCGTACGAAGCCGGAATACGGGTCAGGTACGACATCTCATTCTTCCACCGGACCATCCGACGGAAGTTCACGCCCCAGATCTGAGTCTTCGCCGCCTGATACCGCAACGACTTGAACGGGATGGCCATCTCGACGGTCCAGCCCTTATCGAAGGTTCGGGTCTTGGTCGACCAGACCGCGTTCCAGTCGCGATTCGGATCGCGCTCGTCCGTGATGTAGTTGTCGGCCAGCCCGCCGAGCGGGTTCGTGTAGAACTGGAAGCCGTTCCGAAGGTCGTGGAACGTGTCGAAGATCACGCCGAAGTTCTCGTTGGCGGGGATGTTGTTGCCGTCCCGCCGCATGTCGTTCGCCACCATGCGCTCGGGATGGCTGTCCCAGCACCGCGCCGCGATGTAGATGTTCTTGTCGTCAAAGAGCAGCCAGACATCCGTTTTCTCGGTGGCCGGCGCGCCTTCGACCGGCTCCTGCTGCACGAAGTCGCCGAACGACGGGATCGAGGCGTAGATCGGCTCGCTGAGCGCGCCGTCCAGCACGGGCGGCTCGGCGATTCTGACGGCCCGGATCGTGACGCGCCCCTCCGCATCGCGCGCGACAACGTCGGGCGGAGCCGGCGGAGGCGGCCCGATGTAGCCGAGGCTCGCGGCGGTGTCGTCCTGCTGTTGCCCAAAAGCCGGCCCCACAGGGGCAGACGCGGCGAGCGCCGCGCACCAGAAGACAATCCGTGACAGCCGGGGGGCGTGCATGCCGGTGTGTACTATAGCTTCAGATTCGGGATTCGGGGTTCGGGGTTCGGGATTCGGGGTTCGGGTTCGAGATTGCGGGGTCGGGATGGAAACCCGGCCGCGCTACGCGCTGGCCACGGGCAGCTCGAACGAAAACGTCGACCCGCGACCGGGCTCGCTCTCGACCGAGACCTTCGATTGGTGGGCCTCGACGATGCGCTTGACGAGCGCGAGGCCGAGGCCGGTCCCACCATGCCGCCGCGTCGTGCCCCCATTGAGCTGGTGGAAGGGCTCGAAGAGCTCGTGCAAGCGATCCCCGGGAATACCCTCGCCGTTGTCGCGCACCAGCACGCGGACGCGACTGCCGCGCTCCTCGGCTCCGAGCGTGACGCGTCCGCCGGCCTGCGTGAACTTGACGGCGTTCTCGACGAGCTGCGTCACGACCCACTTGATCTTCTCGACATCGGCCATGGCGCGCGGGAACGAGGCCGGAATCTCGGAGAGGATCTGCACCTCGTGCCTCCCGTTCCGCGATCGGGTCGAGCGCACGACCGTGTCGGCCAGTTCGTGGAGCGAGAACGGCGTGGGACGAAGCGTCATCTCGCCTCTCGCGCTGGCGCTGAAGCGGGTCAGGTCGTCGATCAACCGTTCCAGCTCACCGATCGAAGCGCCCGTCACGTCGAGGGCGTTTTTCTGGTCGGCGGTAATCGGCCCGAGCGCGCCGTCGCTCAACAGCGCGCTGAATCCTTTGATCTTCGTGAGCGGCGTCCTGAGCTCATGCGAGACGTTGGACACGAAATTCGCTTTCAACTGATCGAGCTCGGCGAGCTTTTCGGTCGCCTGCTGCAGCTCGCGCGTCCGCTGGACCACGCGCTGCTCGAGCCGCTGGTTCATCTGGCGCAGCGCGTTCTGCAGCTCCTGCACCTGCTGCATGCTGGCCAGATCGAGCTGCTCGCGCGTCACGACCCCCATGTCGAGCAGGACCTGTCCCAAGGTGGTGCGCTTCCCCTCCGCCTCGAACTCCACCTGCTTCTCGAGCGCGACCTCGAGCTGTCGGGCGTCGATGTACCCCGTTCGCAGGAGATACTCGCCGAAGCGCGGCAGGATGACGTCAGCGAAGTACGGGCTGTCCTTGCGGGCGGGAATCGACGCCAGAGCCTGCCGTTCGGCTAATGCCGTGGCGAGCGCCAGGTCGACGCCGCAGTTCGGGCAATCCGAATCTCGTGGGCCTACTTGGGCGCGGCAGCTGGGACAAATCATGCTCGCGAAGCTCCGGTCAGCGGGCTTGCCGGCCGGCCACGTTCGTACACGTTTCTGGCCATGCAAGCGCGCCTCGCGTTCCTTGTTATCGGCGTGAGCGACGAGGGTCAGCAGCGTGCTGCCGTGCGCAGAATCGTGAAATCCCCGTGTGATACCATCCCGCCATGCTCACCGCCAAAGCCGCGCTGTTTGTCGCGCTCGGGGCGTTCTTCGTCGGGTATGTGGCGATTTGGATCGCCGGCTCGCGTGCCACCAGTAGCACACGCACTGAGGAATCGGTGCCGGGCGCGCCCGGGCTCATCCATTACGCGATCGGCTTCGTCACCAACTTCTTCGACACGCTCGGCATTGGCTCGTTTGCCACGACGACCGCCGCGTTCAGGTTCTGGCGTCTCGTGCCGGACCGGATCATCCCCGGCACGCTCAACGTCGGACATACACCGCCGACGGTCGCCCAGGCCTTCATCTTCATCGCGATCGTCCAGGTAGAGATGCAGACACTCGTCATGATGATCGCAGCCTCCGTGCTGGGCGCCTGGCTCGGCGCCGGCATCGTGGCCGGCTGGTCGCGGCGCAACGTGCAGGTCGGCATGGGCGCCGCCCTGCTCGCGGCCGCAACCTTGATGACGATGACGCAGCTCAACGTCATGCCCGGCGGAGGGGCGACGCTTGGCGTCAGCGGTCTTCTGCTGGCGCTCGGGGTGGTGGGCAATTTCCTGCTCGGCGCGCTCATGACGATGGGCATCGGCCTCTACGCGCCGTGCATGATTCTTGTGAGTCTTCTGGGGATGAATCCCACGGCCGCCTTCCCAATCATGATGGGCTCGTGCGCGTTCCTGATGCCGGTCGGCAGCGCGCGATTCGTCCGCATCGGCAGCTATCAGCTTCGGTCCGCGATCGGGCTGGCCCTCGGCGGCGTACCGGCCGTGCTCATCGCCGCCCCCATCGTGGGGAAGCTCTCGCTCTACGCCGTCCGCTGGCTGGTCGTAGTCGTTGTGATCTACACGGCCACGTCGATGCTGCGGTCGGCGATGGTCGGGGCGGCTGTCTCCGGAGACGGCGCGGCCGAGCCAGCAATCTAAGTGGTCCGTCGCCTAATTACGGCGAGGCACCGAGGGCGCCGAGGCACCCGGCCGGCAAGGCGCGAGGAGCGAGAATACCGGGAGTATTTGACCGACGAGCAACGCAGCCGGCCGGGATGCATCGGCGGCCGAATGCCGCCGTAATTAGGCGACGGACCACTAAGCATTGGCGATTGCGGATTGCAGATTGGCGATTGATTGC